>NZ_JCBAMR010000024.1:0-92322 GCF_059760425.1 Achromobacter sp. RT286_PF | reverse complement strand
CCGCCGCCACGGGGTTCGCGCCGCGTCGACTTCATCCGCGTCGACTTCATTGATCAGAAAGGAATCGCCCCATGAAATACCGCCGTCTGGGTTCCAGCAACCTGCGCGTTTCGCCCCTGTGCCTGGGCACCATGATGTTCGGCGAACAAACGCCGGACGACGAGGCCGCGCGCATCGTTGCGTCGGCGCGTGACCATGGGGTGAACTTCATCGATACGGCCGACGTCTACAACGAAGGCCGCTCGGAACAGGTGGTGGGCAAGCTGCTGCAAGGGCAGCGCCACGACTGGGTGCTGGCCAGCAAGATCGGCAACGTGGTGGGCAAGGGCCCGAACCACTCGCATTATTCGCGTCAGTGGCTGATGCGCGGCGTTGAGCAAAGCCTGACGCGCATGGGCACGGATTTCATGGACATCCTGTACCTGCACCGCGACTTTCACGAAGAAAACCTGGAAGAAGCGCTGTGGGCGCTGGGCGACCTGATTCGCGCGGGCAAACTGCGCAGTTTTGGCCTGTCGAACTTCCGGGGATGGCGTATTGCCGAGGTGATGCGGCTATGCGAAAAGATGGGCGTGCCGCAGCCGGTGGTGTGCCAGCCGTACTACAACATGCTGAACCGCGGCCCTGAAGTTGAAATCTTGCCCGCTTGCAAGCACTACGGGCTGGGCGTCGTGCCTTACAGCCCCATCGCGCGCGGCGTGCTCACGGGCAAGTATCTGCCGGGCCAGGCGCCTGCCGCCGATACCCGTGCCGGGCGTGGCGACCGCCGCATGCTGGCAACGGAATTTCGTGAAGAGTCGCTACAGATCGCCCAGCAGCTGGTGCAGCACAGTGCCACGCGCGGCGTGCAGCCGGGCCATTTTGCCACCGCCTGGGTGTTGGCGAATCCGATCATTACCGGCGTGATCGCCGGCCCGCGCACGCTGGCGCAAATGGAAGACTATTACGCCGCGCTGGACGTCACCATCACGCCCGAAGACGAAGCCATCGTAGACGGCTGGGTCGTTCCGGGCCACGCGTCCAGCCACGGCTACAACGACCCGAACTACCCGTTCTTCGGTCGCCCCGTCGCCGGCGCCTGATCAGGCCGGCGCTGCCGCAGCCGGTGCGCGCACCGGTTCGCCGGCGATGCCGTGCAGCATCATCTGCTCGACCACGGACGCAATGCCCAGCCGCGCGACGCGCCCGCGTCGTTCGGCGTCCACCATGCTGGTCAGCACGCCGATGAACATTTCCGTCAGCGCCGCCGCCGTGATGTCCACGCGGAAGGCGCCTTCGCGCTGCCCGCGCAAAAAGAACGCATCCAGCGATTCCTGGTAGCCCGACCAGCTGTTCATGATGTCGGGCTGCTGCTCGTTGTCGGGCTTCCAGTTGTACATCAGGAACGCAGTCAGTTCCTTGTGCGCCATGTTCTGGTGGATCAGCGTGTGCAACGCCTCGCGCGGCGGCGCGGTATCCAGATGCGAATCCGCCAACGCCTTCTTCATAACGTGCGCGCAATGCGTGGTAAGCCGCAGGACCAGTTGGTCCCGCGTCTGACAGAAGCGGTATAGCGTCGCCTTGCTGACGCCCACGGCCTTGGCCAGTTCCTGCAACGTGGCGCGCGGCTGGTCCACCATCGCCAATGCCAACGCCACTAAAAACCGCTCGTGCCCTTGCCCAGCTTCGTCCGCCATTGCTTGCCCCATTCTGTGTGTCCGATCCCCATTGCCGCGTATTGGAGCATGCGAGATTCAGCTTGTGCAAACTTTTGCGATTTTGACAAGTCTTGCCTTTTAAAACCTTCTTAATGATCTTTTGATAATCAAATGAATCTTTATTGATTCAAATCAATCGTTCAGGTAGCATCCGCAGCTTGGTGAAAAAACAGTGCCGCGGGGCGCAAGGTAAAAAATGAAGAATCAATTGAAGCGGCGCTTGCCCTTGACGGTATTGGGTTCGGTGTTGGCGATGGCCTTGGGCCTGGCCGGTTGCGGCGGTGAAAACCCCAGCCAGGCCCAGGCCGACACGCCACGCGCGGTGCAGGTGGTGCAGGTGCAACCGCAGCGCTACGCGCTGTCCAGCACCTTGCCGGGTCGCGTGGAGCCGGTGCGCGTGGCCGAAGTGCGTGCCCGCGTGGCCGGCATTGTGCTGTCACGCAACTTCGAGGAAGGCGCGGATGTGAAGGCCGGCGACGTGCTGTTCCGCATTGACCCGGCGCCGTTCAAGGCCGCGCTGTCGCGCGCCCAGGGCGAACTGGCCAAGGCCGATGCCGCCGTGGCCGACGCGCAAGCCATCCTGAAACGCTATACGCCGCTGGTGAAGATCGAAGCCGTCAGCCAGCAGGACTTCGACACCGCCACCACCACGCTGAAAAGCGCGCAGGCCGCGCGCCGGTCCGCGCAGGCCGATGTCGAAACCGCCCAGCTGAACCTGGATTACGCCACCGTCAAGGCGCCGATTTCCGGCCGCATCGGCCGGGCGCAGGTGACCGAAGGCGCGCTGGTCGGCCAGAACGAAGCCACCGTCATGGCAAAGATCCAGCAACTGGACCCCATCTACGTCGACTTCAACCAGCCCGTGGCCGACATGCTGCGCATGCGCGCGGCGTTGCAGAACGGCAGCCTGGGGCAGGGCGAGGGCGCAAGCATCTCGATCACTGTCGACGGTACGGACCAGAAACGCAGCGGCAAGCTGCTGTTCTCGGATATCGCAGTGGACCGAACAACCGGCCAGGTGTCGGTGCGCGGCGAGTTCGCCAACCCCGATGTGTTGCTGTTGCCCGGCATGTATGTGCGGGTGGAAACACAGCAGGGCGTGGACCCCAACGCCATCCTGGTGCCGCAGCGCGCGGTCACGCGCAGCACCGACGGCAAGCCGCAGGTGATGTTGGTGGGCAAGGACGATGTGGTGGAGTCGCGCCCCGTGCAGACTGGCACGATGCGCGGCTCGGACTGGCATATCGTCGACGGTCTGGCGGCGGGTGACCGCGTCATCGTGGGCGGCGTGTCAGCCGCCGTGCCGGGCCAGAAAGTCAGCGTGGCGCCGGCGGCCGAACAAGAACGTGTCGCGGCGGCAAAGCCGGCTACAGACCCGGCTTCCGCCCCGGCCGCGAACTAAGCAGCTGCCCGTGCCCCGCGTGCATACCCAAAGGTAAATCATGTCCAAGTTTTTTATTGGCCGCCCCAATTTTGCATGGGTGGTGGCCATCTTCATTTCGCTGGCGGGCCTGTTGGCGATTCCGTCGCTGCCGGTCTCGCAGTTTCCGGTGGTGGCGCCACCCCAGGTGACGATTGCCGCCACCTATCCCGGCGCGTCGGCTTCGGTGCTGGTCGATTCGGTGACCAGCGTCATCGAAGAAGAGCTGAACGGCGCCAAGAACATGCTGTATTACGAGTCGTCCAGCAGTTCCAGCGGCAGCGCTGAAATCACCGTGACCTTCGAACCGGGCATGGACCCGGACCTGGCGCAGGTGGACGTGCAGAACCGCATCAAGAAGGCCGAAGCGCGCCTGCCGTCAGCCGTGACGCAGCAGGGCTTGCAGGTGGAGCAGGCCAGCTCGAACTTCCTGATGATCTACGCCCTGACGTACAAGGGCGAAGACGCGCACAAGGACGTGGTGGGCTTGTCCGACTACGCCGCGCGCCACATCAACAACGAAATTCGCCGTGTCAAAGGCGTGGGCAAGGTGCAGTTCTTTGGCGCCGAAGCGGCCATGCGCGTGTGGATCGACCCGCAGAAGCTGCTGGGCGTGGGCCTGTCGGTGGCGGACGTCAATGCGGCCATCGCGGCGCAAAACGTGCAGGTGCCGGCCGGCAGTTTTGGCAGCCGCCCGGGGTCGCCCGAGCAAGAGCTGACGGCCACGCTAGCGGTGAAGGGCATGCTGGATTCGCCCGAAGAGTTTGGCAACATCGTGCTGCGCGCGAACGCGGACGGCTCGGTGGTGCATCTGTCGGACGTGGCGCGGCTGGAAGTCGGCCGCCAGAGCTATGACTTTGAAACCCGTTTGAACGGCAAGAAGTCGGTGGGCGCGGCGGTGCAGCTGGCCCCGGGCGCCAACGCCATCGACACGGTCAAGGCCGTGAAGGCGCGCTTGCAGGAATTGTCCGCCTCGTTCCCCGAGGACGTTGAATTCTCGGTGCCGTTCGATACGTCGCAGTTCGTCAGCGTGGCCATCACCAAGGTGGTGCACACCTTGCTGGAAGCCATGGTGCTGGTGTTCCTGGTGATGTTCCTGTTCTTGCAGAATTTCCGCTACACGCTGATTCCCACCATCGTCGTGCCGGTGTGCCTGCTGGGCACGTTCGCGGTGATGTCGGTGCTGGGCTTCTCGGTCAACATGATGACCATGTTCGGCATGGTGCTGGCCATCGGCATCCTGGTGGACGACGCCATCGTGGTGGTCGAAAACGTGGAACGCATCATGGCCGAAGAGGGCCTGCCGCCGCGTGAGGCCACCATCAAGGCGATGGAGCAGGTGTCGGGCGCCATCGTCGGTATCACGTTGGTGTTGTCCGCCGTGTTCCTGCCGCTGGCCTTCATGAGCGGTTCGGTCGGCGTGATCTACCAACAGTTTTCGCTGTCGTTGGCGGTGTCGATCCTGTTCTCTGGCTTCTTGGCGCTGACCTTCACGCCCGCCTTGTGCGCCACGTTCCTCAAGCCCATCCCCAAGGGCCACCACGAAGAAAAGAAGGGCTTCTTTGGCGGCTTCAACCGCATGTTCAACCGCCTGACCGGCCGCTTCGAAGCCTTGAACTCGCGCCTGGTCAAGCGCACCGGCCGCTATATGGTGATCTACGTCGCCATCGTGGCGGTGCTGGCCGTGCTGTATGTGCGCGTGCCGGAATCCTTCGTGCCGGCCGAAGACCAGGGCTACGTCATCGTGGACGTGCAGTTGCCCCCGGGCGCCACCTACAAGCGCACCGACAAGGTCGTGGCGGACGTCGAGCAGCACCTGATGTCGCTGGACGCAATGGGCGACGCCTTCACCGTGATGGGCTTCAGCTTTTCGGGCACCGGCCAGAACGCGGGCATTGCCTTTCCCACGCTGAAGGACTGGTCCGAGCGTGGCAAGGGCCAAGCCGCGTCCGATGTGGCCGCAAGCGTGAACCAACGCTTCGCGGCGATTGATGACGGCTCGATCATGGCGGTGAACCCGCCGCCCATCGACGGCCTGGGTAATTCGGGCGGCTTTGCGCTGCGCCTGCAAGACCGGGGCGGGCTGGGACGCCAGGCGCTGACCGATGCGCGCAACCAGCTGCTGGCCAAGGCCAACAGTTCGCCTGTTATCGCGTACGCCATGATGGAAGGCCTGGCCGACGCGCCGCAGTTGCGCCTGGACATTGACCGCCAGAAGGCCGAGGCGCTGGGCGTGGGTTTTGACACGATCAGCACCGCGATCTCGTCGGCGTATGGCTCGGCCACCGTCAACGACTTTGCCAACGCCGGGCGCTTGCAGCGCGTGGTGGTGCAGGCCGACGTGCGCGACCGCATGACGCCCGAAAGCATCCTGATGCTGAACGTGCCGAACAAGTCGGGCGGCATGGTGCCCTTGTCGGCCTTCGTCAAGACCGATTGGGAAAATGGCCCGGTGCAGATTTCTCGCTACAACGGCTACCCGGCGTTCAAGATCGCGGGCGACGCGATGCCGGGGCACAGCACGGGCGAGGCCATGGCCGTCATTGAAAAGATCGTTTCCGAATTGCCCAATGGCATCGGCTACGAATGGACGGGCTTGTCCTATCAGGAAAAGTTTGCCGGGGCGCAGGCGCCCATGTTGTTTGCGCTGGCCTTCCTGGTGGTGTTCCTGCTGATGGTCGCGCTGTACGAAAGCTGGGCCATTCCGGCGTCCGTGATGTTGATCGTGCCGATCGGCGCGCTGGGTTCGGTGTTGGCGGTGACGGTGCTGGGCATGTCCAACGACGTGTACTTCAAGGTGGGCCTGATCACCATCATCGGCCTGGCGGCCAAGAACGCGATCCTGATCGTGGAGTTTGCCAAGAGCCTGCTTGAACAGGGTCACTCGCTGGCGGACGCCGCCATCCAGGCCGCCAAGCTGCGTTTTCGCCCCATCGTGATGACGTCGCTGGCGTTCATCCTGGGCGTGGTGCCGCTGGCGCTGGCCAGCGGTGCGGGCGCGGCCAGCCAGCGCGCCCTGGGCGTGGGCGTGATCGGCGGCATGCTGACCGCCACCTTGCTGGGTGTGATTTTCGTGCCCATTTTCTTTGTCTGGGTGCTGTCGCTGCTGCGCAAGAAAGGTGGGCAGCCCGCCCCGGACGCCTTGCCCGCCCAGCGCGCGACCCAGGAGTGAACGTGATGATGCAAACTTTTTATCCCCGCAGCCTGGGCGCGCTGCTGTTGACGGCGGCGCTGGCCGGGTGCTCGATGGCGCCGGTCTACCAGCGGCCGGATGCGCCGGTTCCGACCCAGTTCCCGGCTGACGGCAACCCGGCTGGCCAGGCATCGGACGGGGCTTCGGCCAATGCCGCCCCCTCCGCCGCCGGCACGCTGGATTGGCAGACTTTCGTCACCGACGATGCGTTGCGTCAGCTGGTGGCCCTGGCATTGGACAACAACCGTGACCTGCGCCAGGCGGTGTTGAATATCGAAGCGGCCCGCGCGCAGTACCGCATCGAGCGCGCCGACCGGCTGCCGGGTATCAACGCGCAAGGCTCGGGCACGCGCCAGCGGGTGCCGGGCGACCTGAACAGCACGGGCAGTTCCGCCGTGCAAAGCAGCTACCAGGCCGGCATCGGGCTGACCTCGTTCGAGATCGACCTGTTCGGCCGCGTGCGCAGCCTGTCGGATGCGGCGCTGCAAACGTATCTGGCCACCGAGGAAACCGCGCACGCCACGCGCATCAGCCTGGTGGCCGAGGTGATCCAGGCGTATCTGACGCGTGACAGCGCGATGCGCAAGATGCAGCTCACCGAACAAACGCTGGCCAGCCGCGAGGCGTCGCTCAACCTGATCGTCAAGCGGCGCGAAGCCGGCACCGCCACGGCGCTGGATTATCAGGAAGCGCTGGGCCTGACCGAGCAGGCGCGCGCCGAACGCGAGCGCATGGAACGCGAAGTGCGCCAGGCAGGCAATGCGCTGGGCCTGTTGGTGGGCGTGAACGACCTGCGTCCGTATCTGCCCGCGCAGCTGGCCACGTCCAACGTGTTGGTGCAGAACATCGCGGCGGGCGCGCCGTCCGAATTGCTGGAGCGCCGGCCGGACATTCTGGCCGCCGAACACGAGCTGCGTTCGCGCAATGCCAGCATCGGCGCGGCGCGCGCGGCGTTCTTTCCCAGCATCACGCTGACCGGCCTGTACGGCTCGTCCAGCGCGGACCTGTCCAACTTGTTCGACGGCGGGCAGCGCGCCTGGTCGTTCATGCCGCAGATCACCTTGCCGATCTTCTCGGGCGGGCGCAATGTGGCCAACCTGGACCTGGCGACGGTGCGCAAGGACATCGCGGTGGCCAAGTACGAAGCCACCATCCAGACGGCATTCAAGGAAGTGGCCGATGCCCTGGCCGCCACCGACACCCTGCAACGCGAGGCCGCGTCGCGCCGCGCCTTGGCCGAGTCCAGCCAGGAAGCGATGCGCTTGTCTGAGGCGCGGTATCGCGGCGGCGTCGACAGCCATTTGCGCTATCTGGACGCGCAGCGCAGCGCCTTCACCGACCAGTTGACGTACATCGACATCAGCACGCAGCGGCAGATTGCGCTGGCGACCTTGTTCAAGGCGCTGGGTGGCGGCTGGCCCTGACGTGTCGGCGGGTTCGCCCGCCGTCCTCACGCCTTGCGCCATCCCGCGCCGGGAATCGGCGGCGCCGTGTTGCCGGTGGCTTCGGTCACCGGCTTGCCGCGTCCGATCAGCCAGGCGCACCATGCCGAGACCGCGCCGGCGAACAGCACGTACAGGCAGATCAGCCACGGCTGCCCGCCGCCCGTCTTGAGCAGCGCGGTGGCGATGATGGGCGTGATGCCGGACGCGAAGATACCCGAGAACTGATAGACGAACGAAATCCCGGTGTAGCGGACCTTGGCGTCGAACAGCTCGCAGAACAGCGCTGCCTCGGGGCCGTACACGGCGGCGTAGAAGATGCCGAACGGGATGATGATGGCCAGCCAGATCAGCATGACGCTGCCCTGGCTGTTCAGCATCAGCCAGAAGCCGGGGAAGGACGCCAGCGCGGTAATCAGCGAGCCCCAGAAGTACACGCGGGTGCGACCGATGCGGTCGGACAGGCGGCCGAAGAACGGAATGAAAAAGCACATCACCAGCGCGGCGGCCATCACACCCGTCAGCGCCTCGGTGCGCGTGATCTGCACGGTTTGCGTCAGGTACGAAATCGAAAATACGCCAAACACATTGAAGAACACGCCGTCGATATACCGCGCGCCCATGCCTTTGAAGACGTTGCCCGGGTAACGCTTGAGCATGTCGAAAAACGGAATGCGGCTTTCGGCATTGTTGGCCTTTACCGCCGTGAACTCGGGCGTTTCCTTGATGTTCAGCCGGATGTACATGCCCACCATCACCATGGCGGCGGACGCCAGGAAGGCAATGCGCCAGCCCCAGGCCATGAACTGTTCGTCGGTCAGCAAGGTGGACAAGAGCGCCACGGTGCCCGAGGCCAGGCACAGGCCGATCGCCAGGCCGATCTGCGGCAGCGACGCGTAAAAGCCCTTTTTGCCCGGTGGCGCGTATTCATAGGCCATCAACACCGCGCCGCCCCATTCGCCGCCCAGGCCGATGCCCTGGAACACGCGCAGCAGCAGCAACAGGATGGGCGCCCATAGCCCGATGGTTTCGTAGGTGGGCACCAGGCCGATCAGGAAGGTGGACACGCCCATGATCATCAGCGTCATCACCAGCATGCTCTTGCGCCCGATGCGGTCGCCAAAGTGGCCGAAGATCAGCCCGCCCAGCGGCCGCGTCACAAAGCCCACCGCGAAGGTGGTGTAGGCCAGCATGGTGGATACCAGCGGGTCGCCCGTGGGGAAGTACAGCTTGTTGAACACGATGCCGGCCACGACACCGTAAAGAAAGAAGTCGTACCACTCGATGGTGGCGCCGATCAACGATGCGGTGACGACCTTGCGTACCGCGGCTTCGTTTTGCTTGGACATTGCAGTCTCCTTTGGTGAAGGCGGGGGCGCTTCTGTTGTCGCCCGCGTGCCGGTCTGACTTCAGGTTCGTCGTTCACATCCTTGTTGATTGCTTAAAGCGCGCGGCCGCAAAATCAGCCGCCAGTACATCAAGCCGCGACCAGATCCGCCCGCCGCCGCGCCAGCTTGAAATCCTCCAGCATGAAATCCGCCGCGCGTTCGGCCAGCATCACCACGGGCGCGTTGGTGTTGCCCGATACCAGCGTGGGCATCACCGAACAGTCCACCACCCGCAGGCCCTGCACGCCGTGCACGCGCAGGCGTTCGTCAACCACCGCCAGCGGGTCGCTGCGCGGACCCATCTTGGCGGTGCCCGATGGGTGAAAGATGGTGGCGCCGTATTCGCGGCAGAAATGCAGGATCTCGTCGTCGGTGCGTACGTTGGGACCGGGCCGGAATTCGCGCTTCATCAGCGACGCCAGCGGTTCGGTTGCGGCCAATAGCCGCGCATGCTTGACGGCGGCCACGGTCATGCGGCGGTCCAATTCCGTGGACAGGTAGTTGGGCTGCATCGACGGCGGTTCGAACGGGTCGGCCGCGCGCAGCCGCACGTAACCGCGCGATGACGGGCGCAACTGGCAGACCGAATACGTGCATCCGGAAAAGGGGTGCACCTTGCCGCCGGCCATGTCGGCGGACAAGGTGGCGAAGTGGTATTGCGTGTCCGGCGTGCGGCTGGCGGGGTCGACCCGGCAGAACAGTCCGCCCTGATTGATGCCGACCGCCAGCGGGCCGCTTCGGAACAGCAGCCATTGCAAGCCCATGCCCACGCGCCCGTGCAGGCTGCGCAGCTGGTCGTTGGTGGTGATGGGCCGGGTGGTTTGGTAGATCAGGCGGATCTGAAGATGGTCTTGCAGGTTTTCGCCCACGCCGGGCAGGTCGCGCACGACGCGGATGCCGAACTGGCGCAGCAGCGCGGCCGGGCCCACGCCGGACAGTTGCAGCAGCTGGGGCGATTGCAGCGCGCCCGCGCACAGCACCACTTCGCGCCGCGCGCGCAGCGTGCGCACTTGCCCGCCTTGCCGGTATCGCACCCCGCAGGCGCGTCCGCCTTCGAACAGGATGGCCATGGCATGCGCATCGGTTTCCACGCGCAGATTGGGCCGGTCCCGCGCGGGCCGCAGATAGGCCACGGCGGTGGAGCAGCGGCGGCCGCGCCGCGTGGTCAGCTGGTAGTAGCCCACGCCTTCTTGCTCGCCCGTGTTGAAGTCCTGCACGGGGGGCACGCCCATCGTCCGCGCGGCGGCGATCATCGCTTCGACCAGCGGGTGGGGCGTCTTGATGGACGTGGCGCTCAAGGGGCCGTTCACGCCCCGGGTCGGCCCCGCGCCCAGGTCGTTGTCTTCCAGTTTGCGAAAGTAGGGCAGGCAGTCGTCCCAGCCCCAGCCGGGGTTGCCCGCCCGTTCCCAGGCGTCGTAGTCGGCGCGCTGGCCACGAATGTAGATCAGGCCGTTGATGGCGCTGGAGCCGCCAAGCGTGCGGCCGCGCGGCCAGTAGATGCGCCGGCCCAGCATGTTGGGATCGGGGTCGGTGTAGTAGCCCCAGTTCACCACTTTGTGGAACATGGTCTTGCCGTAGCCGATGGGGATGTGGATCCACGGGTAGGTATCCCGGGGGCCCGCTTCCAGCAGGCAGACGGCGTGCGCGCCATTGGCGCTAAGCCGATTGGCCATCACACATCCGGCCGAGCCGGCGCCCACCACGATGACATCCACGGTATCGGACATATCGCCTTGTCTCCCTGTCGTCGCATCGCCGTCGCGACTGACGTCACCGTGTTCGCAAGCGATGGTGACGGCGCGTTTTCCCTGCTTGTCGCGGCGGGACGCACTTATATACTGGTTTGATCCGGCCGGTTTGCGTTGCGCACCCGGCTGGCATCTGTGGCGATTCTAGGAAGCAGGCGCGTACAACAAAGCACAACACGCGTGGGGGCGGACAAATGGAACGGAACATGCAACTTCGGTTTCAAAATCGCAGTGCAGCATCGGCGCCGGAGCCGTCGGGGTCCGGGCAGCAGCAGCACCAACATCAACAGCAAGAGGCAGCACGCTCGTTACGGGCGTTGCTGGTGCTGGACCATCTTGCGCGCGCCCAGCATCCGCCCACGTTGGCGCAGCTGGCACAGCGGCTGGACATGCCCAAGACCACCTTGATGCGCTTGCTGGCGGCGATGCAGCGCGCCGGCTTCGTGGCGGCCACGCCGACCGAGCAGGGCTATGTGCCGGGGCCGCAAGCCACATCGCTGGCGCTGGCCACGCTGAGCGCCTCGGCGTTCACCCGGGCCTGCCGTGCCGTGCTGGCGCAGCTGGTGGGCACGCTTGGCGAAACCTGCAACTTGACCGCGCCTGACGGCGACCGCGTGGTCTATATGGAACGCGTGGAAACGTCGGAGCCCCTGCGGCTGTTCTTCGCGGTGGGCAGCCATGTGCCGATGCACTGCACCGCCAGCGGCAAGCTGTTTCTGGCGTCAATGAACCGGCTGGAACGAAGCCGGGTGCTGGCGCGGCTGCCGCTGACGCGCAACACGCCGCGCACCTTCACGGACCCGACGAAGCTGGACGAGGAACTGGAGCGCCTGGCCGCGCGCGGCATCGGCATCGATAACGAGGAATTCGTGCGCGGCATGAGCGCGGTGGCGGTGCCGATAAGAGACGCCGAGGACCGCGTGGTGGCGGCGGTGGCCTGCCACGCGCCCACGGCGCGCGTGATGCTGGATGACTTGCTGCGCGCTGTGCCGGTGCTGCAACGCGCGGCGCAGTCGCTGCACGAGGTGCTGGCGCTGCATCGCCCGGGCGTGTGACGCTGCGTTGCGGCATCGGCGGACGCGAGGGTCTGTGCGGCGACAGCCCCGTCGCAAGGCCCTTCGATGCTTGCGCGCCGGACGGCTACACGGTGATGGGCGAGGCCGCCCGGCGCCGCGACACGCTTTCCCACACGGCCACCAACACCATGATCAGCGTGGTCAGCCCGCCCACCATCAGGTTGTCGGTAACGGTAGACACCGGCGCCAGCACCGCCAGCAATACCAGCCCGGCCAGGTGCGATAACGGAAAGCGCGCGTACACCACCGTCTTGTAGATGCCGTTGCCCAGCAGGTACAGCGCCGGCCCGCCCAGCAATGCGGCGGCCGCCGGCGTGGTGATGCGGCCATCGGGGTGCAGGATGACCAATTCGTTGGCCACCGCCGACACGATCACGCCCGCGATCAAAATCACGTGCACATAGTGAAAGATGGCGCCCATGCGGCCCGGGTCGCTGGAATGCACGATGGCGTGGCTGCCGTCCTTGCTGCTGGTGTCGAAATACACCCACCACATGGCCGCCGTTCCCAGGAAGGCGGCCAGCAGCGCGATCAGCGTGGGGATGTCCCAATGGCCACGGTCGCCCAGCGTGGCGCCCGTGATCAACAACGTTTCGCCCAACGCCACGATGACGAACAGCTGGCAGCGTTCGGCAATATGGCCGCCCTCGATGGTCCAGTCGCTGGTGTAAGAGCGGCCCATGCCGGGCAGGCGGAACCCGAACATGGGCGAAATATATTCGCAGGCCACGGCTGCTATCCACAGCACCAGGCGCGCCTCGCCGGAGGCCAGGCCGCCCGCGATCCACAACACCGCCGAGATGCACAGCCAGCCCAGCATGCGGCGGAAGTTGTCGGCCAGCGGATGGTTGCGCCCCAGGTGCAGCACGATGAACACCGTGCGCCCGACCTGGATCAGGGCGTAGCAGATGGCGAAGATCAGCCCGTTTTCCCCGAACGCGTCCGGCAGCACGGCGGCGGCGATCAGGCCGACCAGCATCACCGCGAACAGCATGACGCGCATGGGGATGGCGTCGGGGTCGAACCAGTTGGTGACCCAGCACGTGTACTGCCATCCCAGCCAGACGGCGAACCACAGCACCAGCGCGTGCACCGCGCCTATCAAGGTCAGGTCATGCAGCAGGCTGTGCGAGAGCTGGGTGACGGCAAAGACGTAGACCAGGTCAAAGAACAGCTCGACGAAGGTGACGCGGGCTTCATGGCCGTCTCGGCGGCGAAGCAGCGTGGCGCTGGCTAGAAAAGTCATGGCGGGCGCTTCCTGTAAAAAGGCGCGCTGCCAGAGTACTGCAAGGCCCGGCGGGCAATTGCAAAACTTATCAAAGGCCACGTGGGCCAGTGCGTCCGCCTGCGGGCCGCTGCGGATCAGTGCGTCATCTTGCCGCCGCTGACCATCCAGCGCGTACCGTAGCGGTCCACCAGCGCGCCGTATGCCTCGGCCCAGAACGTTTTTTGCAGCGGCATGGTTACGTTGCCGCCTTCGGCCAGTTGGTCAAATACCCGCTGGGCATCCGACACTGTCGGGTACAGCAGCGCCAGCGCCATGCCTTTCTTGCCTGTGTACGGGTGGCCGCTGGTGGCGTCGCTGCCCAGCAGCGTCTGCTCGTCCAGCGCCAGCCGGGCGACCATGATGCGGTCGGCGTCCTCGGGGGACAGGGCGGGCATGGCGGCATCGGCGGGCGCGTCGGCGTAGCGGATCAGGGCGTCAAGGCGTCCGCCCAGCACGCGTTCGTAAAAGCGCATGGCGTCGGCGCAGTTGCCGTCAAAGCTGAGATAGGCGGATAGCTGGGGCATGATGGTTCCTGGTTCTACGGCGGACAGCTGCAAGAAACGCCGTCGCACTATGATGGAAGGCCCGACCCGCAATACCGCACGGCCCGGCAACCTACGCACTGTAGCCGGTTGGGAAGGATGCCGGGCGGCTTCATAAAGGAATGGCGACATGAGCACGGTCAAACTGCTGACGGACGACGAGGTCCGCAAAAGCCCCGAAGCGTGGGCGGTGTTTGAAGACATCCGATCCACGCGCAAGTCGGACTTCGTGAACAACTTCTGGCGCGCGCTGGCCAACGACCCGGCGCAATTGCAGCGCGTGTGGTCGCAGCTTAAACAGGTCATGGTCGCCGAGGGCGAACTGCCGCCTGTGGTGCGCGAGATGATCTACATTGCCGTGTCCACGGCCAACGGCTGCTCTTACTGCGTGCATTCGCATACGGCCTCCGCCAAGGCCAAGGGAATGACCCCCGGCCAGCACGCCGAACTGCTGGCGGTGATCGGCATGGCGGCGCAGACCAACGCCATGGTGACGGCCATGCAGGTGCCGGTGGACGCCGCCTTCGACATCAAATAGGAGCCGGCCATGGCGCTGATTCCGCTGTTTCCCTTATCCAACGCGCTGTTTCCCGCCGGCGTGCTGCACCTGCGCATCTTCGAGGTGCGCTATCTGGATATGATCCGCCGCTGCATCGCGGAGGGCAGCGAGTTTGGCGTGGTGGGTTTGCTGGCTGGTAGCGAAGTGCGTTCGCCAGAGGGCGTTGAGACGCTGGCGCCGGTCGGCACGCTGGCGCGCGTGGTGGCGTGGGAGGCGCCCATGCCCGCGTTGCTGCAAGTGCGCTGTATTGGCGGCAGCCGGTTCCGGCTGTTGTCCAGCAAGGTGGCAAAATACGGCCTGTGGATGGGCCAGACCGAGCCCATCGCCGACGACCCGCCCACGCCCGTGCCGGCGTCCATGCAGCCCAGCGCCGACGCCTTGGGACGGCTGGTGGCGCAATGGCAGCAAGAGGGCGTGCCGCCAGACAGGATGCCGCTTGCGCCGCCGTTCCGGCTGGACGACAGCGGCTGGGTGGCGGATCGCTGGTGCGAACTGCTGCCCTTGCCGCCGGACGACAAGGCCCGGCTGCTGGGCCTTGCGGACCCGGTGGCGCGGCTGGCGGCGGTTCAGGATCTGCTGCGTGGCCAGGGGCTGACGTAGCACTGCTTGGCAAGATAAACCAATTGGACACCATGGAAATCAGGATTGACGAGGGCCTGCGAGCCTATATAGACCCTTTGACCGAAGACGAGCACGAGGCACTGGAGCGCAGCCTGCTTGCCGAGGGCTGCCGCGATGCGCTGGTGCTGTGGGGCGACCTGCTGGTGGACGGCCACAACCGTTATGCCTTGTGCAAGAAGCACGGCATCGAATTTCAGACGCGTCAGAACACCACGTTCAAGTCGATGGAAGACGTGCACCTGTGGATGATTGAAAACCACCTTGGCCGACGCAGCGTGTCGGACTTCCAGCGCGGCGTGCTGGCGCTGCGCAAAAAAGAAATCCTGCTGGCGCGCACGCCGCCGGAAGCCGCGACGCCGCCGGAAGGCGAAGCGGAGGACGGGTCCCCGCCCTGGGACGAATCCGACGCGCCGCCCAGCGTGGATGGCGCGCCGCGCCTGCCGCCCAATATCTCGTGGACGCCGCCCGTGCCCAGCCGCCAGGCGTTGGCGCGCGCCGCGCGCATCAGCAGCAATACGCTGGGCCAGATCGAAAAAATCCAGAAGGACGCTGCGCCCGAACTGGTGCGCGCCGTGAAAGAGGGCGCCATTTCGATCAACGCGGCGGCGGCGGTGGCCTCGTTGCCGGCCGAGCGTCAGGCCGCGGCGGTGGCCGGCGGCAAGAAAGAGCTGCAACAGGCCGCCCGCGAAGTGCGTCTGGCCAAGGCCCCGCCGCCGCGCGAAGCCCCGCCCGAAGTCCCCATCGAGCACATCGCGGATCTGCCCGCCGAGGTGGCCCGCTTGCGCGGAGTGTTGGCGCGCGTGACCGAAGAACGCGATCAGTTGAAAAAGAAGGTCATGCACCTGACGATCGCGCTGTCCGAGGCGCGGGGCGCCAGCAATGGCGGGGATGATTGACCGGCATGGGTCGGGGTTGATCAGGGCAAGGGATAACCCTTAACGTCTGGATATAAGAAAAAAATTCGTGGTCCGCTGGGAATTTATATCGTTTTGAGGAAAGGCGGCCGGGGCCTTGTAATGCGTATTCGCTTAACCGCTAGACGCATTCACCCCCATCGACTTTCTTATGACTCCCATCGGATTTCGCATTCTTTCCCGGTCGGCCCCGGCCGTGGCCGCCGACGTGCTGGCCGGCTTTGCCGACATCGGCTCGGCCCAGATCAGCGACTGCATGAACCGCCTTTACGGCGTGGCGGACTTGCGTCCGATGCACGGCGGCACGCGCCGCATGGTCGGCCTGGCGCTGACCGTGAAGACGCGGCCGGGCGATAACCTGATGATCCATCAGGCAATTTCCATGGGCGGGGCAGGCGACGTCATCGTGGTCGATGGCGCCGGCGACACCAGCAACGCGCTGGTCGGTGAACTGATGATGATGGATGCGCAGTCGCGCGGCATCGCGGGCTTTGTCATCGACGGCGCGGTGCGCGATGTGGACGTCTTCGGCCAGGGTGAATTTGGCTGCTTCGCGCGCGGCGTTGCGCACAAAGGCCCCTACAAGGACGGCCCGGGCGAAATCAATGTGGCGGTATCGGTCGGCGGGCAGGTGGTCCACGCCGGGGATGTCGTCGTGGGCGATGCCGATGGCGTGGTGGTGATTCCCGCCGAACACGCGGCCGCCGTGCTGGCACTGGCGCAAAAGAAAGAAGCCGACGAAGCCGTCGCCAAGCAAAAGCTGCGCGCGGGCACGTACACCAAACCCTGGTTGGCCAAGACCATTCTTGAAAAAACCGGGGGTGCACAATGAGCATCATTGCCGACCGCATCAAGCGCATCAAGCTGTCGCCCAGCGTTGCCGCGCGCGCCATCATTGCGCAGCTGCGCGAACAGGGCCGTCGCATCATCGACCTGACCATAGGCGAGCCTGATTTTTCAACGCCCGAACATATCCGCCAGGCGGCCACCGCCGCGATGAACCGGGGCGAAACCAAGTACCCGCCCGCGCAGGGCACCGTGGCGTTGCGCCGGGCCGCGCGCGCGCAGTTGCAAGACGCAACGGGCGTGGACTATCCGGTGGGGCAGATCATCGTCAGTACCGGCGCCAAGCAAGTGATTTTCAACGGCCTGGCCGCCACGCTCAATGACGGCGACGAGGTCCTGATTCCCGCGCCGTTCTGGGTGTCGTACCCGGATATGGTGCTGGTCAATGGCGGCGTGCCGGTGGCGGTGACGACGTCTCCCGCATCGGACTACAAGGTCACGCCGCAGGCGCTGGAAGCCGCCATCACGCCGCGCACCAAGTGGCTGATGATGAACGCGCCCAGCAACCCCACGGGGTCGGTCTATACCGCCGAGGAATTGCGCGGGCTGACCGATGTGCTCAAGCGCCATCCGCACGTGTGGTTGATGACGGACGACATCTACGCCCGCCTGAATTTCACGGGCGAGCCCACGGTGCATCCGTTGCAGGTGGCGCCCGAGCTGGCCGATCGCACGCTGGTGGTCAACGGCGTGTCCAAGGCGTACGCCATGACGGGCTGGCGCATCGGCTATGGCGCCGGGCCCGACGAATTGATCAAGGCGATGGCGATACTGCAATCGCAAAGCACGTCCGGCGCGTCGTCCGTCAGCCAGGCGGCGGCGCTGGAAGCGCTGTCCGGTCCGCAGGACTGCGTGGCGGAATTTGCGCGGATCTTCCAGCAACGCCGCGACCTGGCCGTGGCCGAGTTGGCCGGCGCGCCGGGGCTGACCATCGTGGTGCCGCAAGGCGCGTTCTATGTGTTCCCGGATTGCTCGGGCCTGCTGGGCAAGAAGACGCCCTCGGGCGAGGTGATCGCCAGCGACACCGACTTGACGCATTACCTGCTGCGCGAAGCGGGGGTGGCCGTGATCGACGGCAACGCCTATGGCGCGCCGGGCACGTTCCGTTTGTCGTTCGCGGCATCGATGGACGATATCAAGCAAGGATGTTCCGCGATCCGCGAGGCCTGCGCCAAGCTGTCGTGAATGCCGTTTGACCAACACAACATACAAGGGGAATCATCCATGAAACGTCATACTTTTTTTGCAGCGTGCCTGGGCCTGGCCACGTTGGCCGTCGGCGCTGCCGCGCAAGCAGATCAGGTCGACGACATCAAGGCGCGCGGCGAACTGGTTTGCGGCACGCTGGGCACGTCGCAGCCGTTCAGCTTCCAGGACGGCGCCACGCGCCAGTTGGTGGGCTATGACGTAGACGTGTGCAAACTGGTTGCCGACAAGCTGGGCGTGAAGATCAGCTACAAGCTGCTGTCGGTGGCGGCGCGCGTGCCGGAACTGAACGAAGGGCGCGTGGACATCCTGGCCGCCAACCTGGGTTATTCGCCGGATCGCGCCGAACAGATCGCGTTCAGCCACGCCTACTACGTCAGCCCGCAAAAGCTGCTGGTGCGCAAGGATTCGGGCTTTGATTCGATTGACGCGCTGAACGGCCGCCGCATCGGCGCCACCAAGGGTTCCAGCTCGGAACGCGAGATCAAGCGCATCCTGAACAAGTCGCAGGTGATTGGTTATGGCGACAGTTCGGCCACGTATCTGGCCTTGCAGCAAAAGAAGGTGGACGCGCAGTTTGCCTCTGAACTGGTGCTGGTGCGGCTGGTGCTGCAAAGCCCGCCCACGGCGCCCGTCAGCGTGATTGCCAAGTCGGTGTTCGACGAACCCTGGGGCCTGGGCGTGCGCAAGTCCGAGCCGCGCATGCTGCAAACGGTGAACCAGGCCCTGGACGACGCCGAAAGCTCGGGCGCGGCCGCCAAGCTGTTCGACAAGTGGTTCGGCCCGACCACCCCCTACAAGCTGGAGCGCGGTTTCAAGATCGGCCCCATCGCCGGCTGATGCCCGCGCAACCGCCAGGGGCCGACGCTTTATGAGCCTGCTAGACGCTTCCCAATACCAGCTGCTGTTCAGCGGCATGGTGGTCACCGTGCAACTGTTCTTCGTTGCGTGGGTCATGGCCTTTGCCATCGCGGTGACGCTGGTGGTGGTGCGCGCCACCAACCTGGCGCCGTGCCGCTGGGTGGTGGACGCGTATGTCGAATACCACCGCAACGTGCCGCTGTTGGTGCAGGTATTGTTCTGGTATTTCGGCATGCCCGAGCTGCTGCCCGAAGGGCTGCGAATGTGGCTCTACGATCACAACGCCGAGATGTCGCTGGCGGCGATTGCGCTGGCGCTGGGCTCGGCCGCCTACATCGCCGAGGACATCCGCAGCGGCCTGCGCGCCATACCGTGGACGCAGTTCGAGGCGGCGCGCGCGCTGGGCGCGAGCTACCTGCAATGCATGCGCTTCGTGATCGTGCCGCAGGCGCTGCGCATTTCCATTCCGCCTTTGGTCGGCCGCGCGTTGCTGCTGTTCAAGAACACCAGCGTCGCGATGGCGATCGGCGTGATGGAGCTGACCTACCAGGCGCGCGAGATCGAAAACGAAACCTATCGCACCTTCGCCACTTTCGGCGCGGCAACGATCATGTACCTGCTGGGATCGTTCCTGATCATGGCGGTGGGGTCGCGCATCTACGCCCGTTATCGTTTGAATCGCGGAGGCCACGGTGCTTGATCTGCTGTCGCAATACTGGCCGACGCTGCTGGTCGGCCAATACCCCAACGGGCCCCTGGGCGGTCTGGCGCTGACGCTGATCCTGGCGGCGCTGGGGCTGCTGATGTCCTTGCCGCTGGCGCTGCTGATTGCGCTGGCCCGCGTCAGCCCGTTCGGCGCGCTGCGCGTTGCCAGCAAGGCGCTGGTCAACATGGTGCGCGGCATGCCGCTGCTGATGCTGATCTTCTGGGCGTACTTCGTGGTGCCCAAGCTGACGGGGCAGGTGGTCAGCGGTTTCTGGACGCTGATTTTTGCGCTGGTCGTCTACGAAAGCGCCTATCTGTCGGAGGTGATCCGGTCGGGCATCGAGGCGGTGCCGCGCGGCCAGATCGAGGCGTCCCGGTCGCTGGGCGTGGGTTACTGGACCACGATGCGCAAGGTGGTGCTGCCGCAGGCGCTGTTCAACGTGTTGCCCAGCATGACCAGCCAGTTCGTGTCCACGATCAAGGAAACGTCGCTGGGCTACGTCATCAGCGTCAATGAACTGACGTTTGCCGCCAACCAGATCAACAACCTGGTGCTGACGCAGCCGCTGCAAGTATTCGGCATCCTGGCCATCATCTATTTCCTGGTGTGCTTCAGCCTGAGCCGCGGCTTGAGCTGGCTGGACCTGCATATCCGCCGCTCGCGCGCCATGGCTTAACGGAAAGAATCATGATCAAGCTTGAAAAAGTGAACAAGTGGTATGGCGACCATCACGTGCTCAAGGATGTCGACCTGTCGGTAGCGCGTGGTGAAGTGCTGGTGGTGTGCGGGCCGTCGGGTTCGGGCAAGTCGACGATGATCCGCACGGTGAACCGGCTGGAACCCATCGAAAAAGGCCGCATCCTGATCGATGGGGCCGACATCTACCAAAAGGGCGCCAACCTGAATGCGCTGCGCCAGAAGATCGGTTTCGTGTTTCAGCAGTTCAACCTGTTTCCGCACATGAGCGTGCTGGAAAACGTGATCTTCGCGCCGGTCAACATCCGCAAGCAGCCGCGCAAGCAGGCGGTGGAATTGGCGCGTGCCTTGCTGGAACGGGTCGGGCTGTTGAACAAGATCGATGCCTATCCGGGTTCGCTGTCGGGTGGTCAGCAGCAACGCGTGGCGATTGCCCGTGCGTTGGCGTTGCAGCCGCCGGTGATGTTGTTCGACGAGCCGACCAGCGCGCTGGACCCGGAAATGGTGGGCGAGGTGTTGCAGGTGATGAAGGGCTTGGCCAAGGACGGCATGACGATGGTCTGCGTGACACACGAAATGGGTTTCGCGCGCGACGTCTGTGACCGCGTCGTTTTCATGGATGGCGGCGAGATCCTGGAGGTGGACACGCCCGAGCGGTTTTTCAGCGCGCCGTCGCATCCGCGCGCGCAGCGCTTCCTGGCCGACATCCTGCATCCGCGCGGCTAGCGCCGCCTGCCGCGATGGTAATGTGAGGGTTTCCATGCGTTTCGCCTCGACCACCGCGATGTACACCCTTAAACAGCTAGAGGCTTTTTACTGGAGCTCCGAACTTGGCAGCTTCAGCGCATCTTCCCGAAAACTGCACACGACCCAATCGGCGGTGGCCAAGCGGGTGGGCGAACTCGAAGCCTTTGCGGGCTCGCCCTTGTTCGAGCGGCGCGCCAAGAAACTGGTGATGACGCCGCAAGGCCGCAAGCTGTTCGAACTGGCGCGCGAGATGCTGGACCTGAACAGCCGCATCGTGCAGAACATGGCCGACCCCGCCAGTTTCGAAGGCGTGGTGCGGCTGGGCGTGACCGAACTGGTCGGCATGACGTGGCTGGCGCGGCTGATCAACCAGATCAGCCAGCGCTATCCGCGCGTGCAGCTGATGCCCGAG
The DNA here is from genome assembly GCF_059760425.1 of Achromobacter sp. RT286_PF. NCBI lineage: Bacteria > Pseudomonadati > Pseudomonadota > Betaproteobacteria > Burkholderiales > Alcaligenaceae > Achromobacter > Achromobacter sp. RT286_PF. The sequence goes on along the minus strand of NZ_JCBAMR010000024.1, from coordinate 70,981 downwards.
ATCGACGGTGGCATCACGCTGTACGAACGGCTGGAACAAGACCAGTTGGACCTGGCCATCATGCCGGGGCCTTTCTGGAGCTACCAATACGACTGCACGCACCTGGGCGCCGTCACCAACGTCTGGATGGCCAGCCCCGCGCTGGACATTGATTTTCAGGCGCGCTTGTCACCCCAGGACCTGGCGCCGTATCCGGTGATTTCGCAGCCGACCAATTCCGCGCTGTCGCATCTGTATGACGCCTGGTTCGCGGAACAGGGTTTGCCCGTCAAGCGGGTGTTGACCTGCAACAGCCTGGGGATGATGGCGCAGTTGACGATGCTGGGGCTGGGCATCAGCTATCTGCCGGGCGCCTACTTTGCGCCGCTGGTCGAGCGCGGCGCGCTGTGCCAGTTGAATGTGCAGCCCGATCTGCCCACGATCAATTACTACGCGGTGCACAAGAAAAACATCGTCAACCCGATTGTGTCGCGGGTGATCGACATTGCGCGCGAGGAATGCGCGTTTGAAGTGGCGGGGGCATTCCTGCCCCACGTGCCACCCACGCCGCCCGCGGCCTGAGGCGGCCTGCCGGGGCGGGGATGGCGAGGAATGGGACGGGGATGGGCGCGACGGCCGGCGCCGTCTTGCCTTGGATGCCGCCGGATCAGCCGCAGCGAATCGCGGTCATGACGTCTTTGTCATCCACGATCAGGTTCAGGCGGGTGGCGTTGTATTCCATGGTCACGAGTTGACCGGGGCGCAAAATGCGCGCCGTGCTGCTGCCGCTGCGGGTACGCAGGTCTTCCATGGTAGAGGTCGTGGCCTTTTGGCCGATCTGCGATTGCAGCGCGGCCGCATCGCAAGTCTTGGTGCCGTAGCCCGGCATGGCCGAGCCGCCTGCCGACCCGCCATAGGATGAGCCGCCGAAAGTAGAGCCACCGGACGCGCTGGATGCGCCGGAAGAGGAAGACGCGCTGGAGGAGCTGGATGCCGACGACGCGCCGGACGAAGACGTCCCGGTATTGGCGCATGCGGTCAGGCTGGCAATCAGAAGGAAAGGGATCAGCTTGCGGATCATGTAAAGCTCCTTACAACTACTCGACGACGAAAAAGCCATGATAGACCAGCCTTGGCGCGCTGTAATCAGGGATCAGCGAGCACCTGAAATCCGAGCGGTTTTGGCGTTGGTTTGCCCCGTGGGCATGCCGATTCGGGAACTTGACAAGCGCGTGACGTCAATGAAAATTCCGGCTATGCGCCGCCAGGCCGCCCAGCAGGTCGGACAGGTCCACCAGGCGTTGGGCGATCAGGTGGCGGATGCCGTCGACGCTTTGCCAGGTGCCGTAGACGCCCAGCAGTTTGGCCCCGAGTAGTTCGCGGCGTTGGCGTTCGATCAGGTCGGGGCGGACGACGACGTTGACGGGGCCGGTTTCGTCTTCCAGGGTTACGAAGATGACGCCCTTGGAGGTTTGTGGCCGTTGGCGTACGGTGACGATGCCGCAGGCGCGGGCGACGCGTTTGTCGGGGTAGCCGTTCAGGACCTCGGCGGGTTGGAAGTTGCGGGCGGCCAGTTGGGGGCGTAGCAGCGCGACCGGGTGGCTGTGCAGCGTCAGGCCCAGGCTGCGGTAATCGGCGGCCACGGTCTGGCTTTCGGACGGGGCCGACAGCTGGGGGGCTTGCGTTTCGACGATGGCGGCGTCGCGCAGCAGGTCGCGGCTTTGTACGCTGGCGGCGGCTTCCCAGCTGGCTTGGCGGCGGTGGCCGGCCAGCGTGCGCAGCGCGTCGCCGGCGGCCAGCACGTTCAGGTCGTGGCGGTTCAGGGTGGCGCGGCGGGCCAGGTCGCCGGTGTCGGCAAAGGGTGCCTGTGCGCGCGCCTGTTCGATGCGCCGGGCGGCGTCTTCGCGCATGCCTTGCAGCAGGTTCAGCCCCAGCCGCACGGCCGGGCGCGCCTGGTCGGCAGGCGGCGAATGCGGGCGGGGGCGGCGCTGGGCGCCGGGGTGGTCGGCGGGCAGGGTTTCCAGCGCGGATTCCCAGCCGCTGACGGTGACGTCGGCGGGCAGCACACAGACGCCGTGGCGGCGGGCGTCCTGCACCAGTTGGGCGGGGGCGTAGAACCCCATGGGTTGGGAATTGAGCAGGGCGGCCAGGAAGGCCTCGGGTTCGTGGCGCTTGAGCCAGGAACTGAAGTACGCCAGCAGGGCGAAGCTGGCGGCATGGCTTTCCGGGAACCCGTATTCGCCAAACCCCTCGACCTGCCGGAACAGCGCTTCGGCGAATTCCAGCTTGTAGCCGTGCGCCAGCAGGCCGCCCACCAGCTTGATGCGGAATTTGTCCACGCCACCCTTGCGTTTCCAGGCGGCCATGGAGCGGCGCAACTGGTCGGCCTCGCCCGGGGTGAAGCCGGCGGCCACCACGGCAATCTGCATCACCTGTTCCTGGAAGATGGGCACGCCCATGGTGCGGCTGAGCACGCCTCGGACCTTCTCGCTGGGATAGGTTTCGGCTTCCTTGCCCTGGCGGCGGCGCAGGTAGGGGTGGACCATGCCGCCCTGGATCGGGCCGGGGCGCACGATGGCCACCTGCACGACCAGGTCGTAGTATTTGCGCGGGCGCAGGCGGGGCAGCATCGTCATCTGCGCACGCGATTCGATCTGGAACACGCCCACCGTGTCGGCCTCGCAGATCATGTCGTAGGTGGCTTCGTCGCCTTCGGGTATGTCTTGCAGCGCCAGCGGCCGGCCCCGGCGCTGGCCGGCCAGTTCCAGCGTGCGGCGCAGGGCGGACAGCATGCCCAGCGCCAGCACGTCCACTTTCAGCAGTTTCAGCGCGTCCAGGTCGTCTTTGTCCCATTGCACGACGCTGCGGTCCTGCATGGCGGCGTTTTCAATGGGCACCAGCCGCGACAGCTTGCCGCGTGAAATCACAAAGCCGCCGGGGTGCTGCGACAGGTGGCGTGGAAAGCCCATCATGGTTTGCGCCAGCGACGCCCATTGCCGCGCCACGCGCGATTCCGGGTCCAGCCCGCAGGTGCCCAGCGTGCGCAGCATTTCCTTTTTGCCGTCCCACCATTGATGGGCGCGCGCCACCGCGTCGATGACGCCCAGGTCCACGCCCAGTGCGCTGCCGGTGTCGCGCAGCACACTGCGCGGCCGGTACGAAATGACCACGGCGGTCAGGGCGGCGCGGTCGCGTCCGTATTTGTCGTAGATGTATTGGATGACTTCTTCGCGGCGCTGGTGTTCGAAGTCCACGTCGATGTCGGGGGGTTCGTTGCGTTCCTTGCTGATGAAACGTTCAAACAGGTTGTTGCCTCGGGCCGGATCGACGGCGGTGATGCCCAGGCAATAACAGACGGCGGAGTTGGCGGCGGACCCCCGGCCCTGGCACAGGATGCCCTGGCTGCGCGCGTACTGGACGATGTCGTAGACGGTCAGGAAATACGCTTCGTAGTGCAGCTCGCCGATCAGGTCGAGTTCTTTTTCGATCTGGGCTTCGACGTTTTCCGGGACGCCGGCAGGAAAGCGGCGGGCGGCGCCGGCCAGGGTTTCCTGGCGCAGATAAGAGGCGGGCGTGTGGCCGGGCGGCACGACCTCGTCGGGGTATTCGTAGCGCAGCTCGTCCAGCGAAAACGCGCAGCGGCGCGCCACCACCAGGGTCTGCGCCAGCGCGTCGGGCGGATACAGGTTGGCCAGGCGCATGCGGGTGCGCAGATGCTGCTCGGCATTTTCGGACAATTCGTAGCCGCACTGGGCGACGGTCTGGCGGGTGCGGATGCCGGCCAGCGTGTCGTGCAGGGGCTTGCGCGACCGCACATGCATCTGCACCTGGCCCACCGCTACGACGGGCAGCTCGGCCTGGCGGGCGGCGTGTTCGACGGCGGCGCGGTGCTGGTCGTCGCGCGACCGGTACAGCAGGTTCAAGCCGACCCAGGCGCGGTTGGCAAACACGCGTGCCAGCCAGCGCGCCTGCTCGGCCAGGCGGTCGGCGTCGGTGCCGTAGGCGGGCGTCAGGATGGCCAGGCATTCCGGTAACTGGCGCAGGTGTTCGTAGCCCTTGGGCGGGTGGGTCAGGTCTTCGGGGGCCAGCCGGTATTCGCCCTTGGGGGCGCGGGTGCGGGCCAGCGTGATGAGTTCGGACAGGTTGCCGTAGCCTTCGCGGGTTTGCGCCAGCAGGGTCAGGCCCAGGGGGGCGGCGTCGGGCGCGGCGCGCAGCTGGAACGTGGCGCCGATGATCAGCGGCAGCTTCTGGGTCTTGGCCTCCATGTGGGCGCGAACCACGCCGGCCAGCGAGCATTCGTCGGTCAGCGCCAGCGCGGCGTAGCCGAGTTCCGCCGCGCGCGCGACCAGTTCTTCCGGGTGCGAGGCGCCTTGCAGGAAGGAAAAATTCGACTGGCATTGCAGCTCGGCGTAGCCGGGCAGGGTGGCTAACGCAGCGGGGTCGGCGGGGTCGGCCGGGTCGGACGGGTCGTAGGGGTCGTCTTGCATGGGGCCGGCCTTAAGCGTACAGCCCGTGCAGGAACCAGCGCGCGTGTTCGGCGTCGCGTTCGCGGTAGATCCAGTAGCGCGCCGCCGCCGCGTCTTCGGCAACGAAGTAATCGCGCACGGTCAGAGCCGGGTCCCACCAGCCGCTTTCGATGCGTTCCGGCCCGCGCACCAGCCGCAGCGGCTGGCCGCCGTACTGGGGGCGATGACCCGACAGCTTCAAGGCCAGCGGCGTTTCCAGCAGCCAGAAGGGGCGGTCCAGCAAGGGCGGCAGGGGCTGGGGCGGGCGCGGGGTGGCCAGCGCATCGCCCCAGGAATTGGCGGCTTCGGGGCGGTGGTCGGGCGTGGGATGGGCATGGCGCACCTGGTCGCGACCCAGCCGGGCCACCAGCAGATCCAGCAGCCGGGCGTGGTCGGCTGCGGTACCGCCGGGCTCGGGGAACAAGGTGGTGCTGACGGCGGGCTGTTCCACGGTGTCGGGCGCCAGCAGCGATACGGCGATGACGGGCGCTTCCAGCGTGACGTGGTTCAGCTTTTCGCGCAGCAGGTGCAAGATCTGCGGCGCCTGCCAGACCGGCTGCGCCAGCGCCAGTTCCAGTTCGGTGGGCGGGCGGGCATGGCGGCCGCGTTCGTGTTCCATGCAGAGCACCACGCGGCGCACCGCCAGTTGCCGGGCGGTAAGCCAGCCGCCCAGCTGCTCGGCCAGGCGGCGCGCCACTGCCAGCACGGCGTCGGTGTGCTCGACGTAGTCCATGAGTTCGATGCGCCGGGAAAACTGGTTGGGCGGTTCGATCCAGCGATACAGTTCGGGCGCCTGGCCATAGGCGGCGTCCAGGGCCGGCAGAAGGTCGGGCGCGCTGCGCCGTTGCAGGCCGGCGCGCGGCAGGGCGCGCAGGTCGGCCAGGGTATGGCAGCCGATGTCGCCCAGCCAGTCCAGCCGCGCCTGCGCCTGGGGCAGCAGCGCCACTGGCAGGGCGTCCAGCCGGCGGGCCAGCGTGGGCAGGGTGAGCGTGCGCCGGGGCATGCGGCGGCCGGCCCGATGCGCCAGCAGCCAGGCGCCCCGGGCCGTGGGCGCCATGCCCAGCGACACGCGCAGGTCCAGCGCTTGCAGGGTGGCGCGTATGCGCCGGGCAAGCGCGCGCGGGCCGCCAAAGAACATCAGGCTGGCGCCCACGTTCAACAGCACGGTGTCGGCATCGTCCAAGGCAATTTCAGGGGTGTATTGCAGCAGCGCCAGCGCCGCGCCGTGCAGGGTGTCGGCTTCGGCTTGGGGCTGGCGGGGCAAGAGCTCGACCTGGGGGGCGATAACGGCCGCGCCGGCGCGGCGCATGCCCGGTTTGACGCCGGCCTGGCGGGCGGCGGGGGTGAGGGCGGCAACGCGTTCCTGGTCCAGGACGGCGAACGCGTGCCCCTCATGCGGCCAGTGCGGGCGTAGTACGTCCAGCGGCAGGCAGCGCAGGAAGGCGGCGATCCAGAGGCGCATGGCGGGGAGAAGACGGCGTAAGCGCGCCGGGCTCCAGGCCCACGTACAGCGGGGTGTCGCAGACAGGCCCCCGGCGCTTCAGAATATGAACGGATAAACCGCCCGGGGCCGGCGCAAGCGCCAGCCGCAACGGGGCGGGGGTGGCGTTTTGCGCGGCGTTGGCCGGGCGGATGGCAATGAACAGCAGGTCGCTGGCCTGGGCCGCCAGATGCAGGCGGCGCAGGGATTCGGGGCGCACGTGCGGCAACCAGCAGATCAGGGCGCCGCAACTGCCGTTTTTCAGGATTTGTTCCGTTGCCCACAGGGTGTCGACGGGTTTTTGCGGCGCCACCCACAGCAATTGCCGGGGGTCCAGCCGCCAGCTCATCCAGCTGGCGATGTGGGGCACGTGCGGCGGCTGGACCAGCGCAATGGGGCGGCGCGTTTCCAGCTGGGCCAGCGCCGGGCGCAGCAGGCGGATTTCGCCCACGCCCGGATGCGGCGTCAACAGTTCGATAAGAGACCCCAGCGGCCAGCCGCCGTCCGGCAGCTCGGCGGAAAGCGAAGCGTGCCCGGTAGGCAGGTTGCGCGCGGCGCCTTTAGCCAACTGGGTGGCGCGCCACAACGCGGGATGGATGCGTTCAGGAGTCATCATTACTGTATGAATATACAGTATTGTAGCTTCCTTTTTGTCGCCCTTCGGTGATCCCTTTGCTGCCCTTTTGTCACCCTTTTCGGGTGTCGGCCCGTCCGGCCAGGCCTATCCCCGATCCAGATCCAGCCCGTAAAAGCGCATGTCGCCGTAGCGCACCCAACGCGATTTCTTCACCACGCGATGCCCGATCCACAGCGCCAGGAACAGCGGAATGGCCAGATACGTGGACACCACCCCGATCCAGTCGATGCGATCCTGCAAGAACGCCTGGTAGTTCTGGCCCAGCGTCACCACCAGGCACAGCACAAAGGCCAGCACCGGCCCAAACGGGAACAGGCCGGCCTTGTAGGGCAGGTCGGCCGTGTCGTAGCCGTGCCGCACGTAGCCCTGGCGAAAGCGGTAATGGCTGATCGCGATGCTTAACCAGACGATGAATTCCGTCATGCCTGCAAAATTCAGCAGCCAGATATAGACGGCCTTGGGGCTGTAGACCACGCTGAACAGGCACAGGCAGGCCAGTGCCGTGGTGGCCAGCAGCGCGTATAGCGGCACGCCGCCAGGCGTCAGCCGCTTGAACAGCGCGGGCGCCTGGCCCTCGGCCGCCATGTTGAACAGCATGCGGGTGGCGGCGTACATGCCCGAATTGCCGGCCGACAGCACCGACGTCAGGATCACCGCGTTCATCACGGTGGCGGCCGACAGCAGGCCGGCGTGCTGGAACACCAGCGTGAAGGGGCTGACGGCGATGTCTTCCACTTCGTTGCGCAGCAGTTGCGGGTCGGTATAGGGCAGCAGCAGGCCGATGATCAGAATGGCCAGCACATAGAAAAGCAGGATGCGCCAGAACACGTTGTTGATGGCGCGCGGCACGTTGCGGCGCGGGTTTTCGGATTCGCCGGCGGCCACGCCCACCAGTTCGGTGCCCTGGAAGGAATAGGCCACCACCATGGCCACGCCGACCCAGGTGGCCGCGTTGCCCACGAAGGGCGCATCGCCGATGGTCCAGTTCACCAGGCCGACCTGATCGCCGCTGTGGATGATGCCCACCAGCATGCCCAGCCCGACGGCGATAAAGCACAGCACCGCCACCACCTTGATGATGGCGAACCAGTATTCGGCCTCGCCAAAGCTGCGCGCCGAAAACGCGTTCAGCCCGAAGGTCAGTGCCAAAAAGGCCACGCTCCATATCCAGCCCGGCGTGTCCGGCAGCCAGTACGCCATGACCAATTGGGCGGCCACCACGTCCACGGCGACGACCGTGGCCCAGCTGATCCAGAAATTCCATCCCAGCGCGAAGCCAAAGCCGGGGTCTACATAGCGCGACGCATAGGTGCAGAACGACCCGGACACCGGCATGAAGGTGGCAAGCTCGCCCAGGCTGGTCATGATGAAGTAGACCATCAGGCCGATCACCAGGTAGACGAGCAGGGCGCCGCCCGGGCCGGCTTGCGCGATGGCCGCGCCCGAGGCCACGAACAGGCCGGTGCCGATGGCTCCGCCCAGCGCTATCATCGTCAGGTGGCGCGCCTTGAGCACGCGGTGCAGCTGATTCCGGCTAGCGGGAGTCGCGCCAGAATCGGGGGTTTGTGTTTGCATTGCAGGGGGTCAAGGGGCCGCCGTGGCGGCATTCAGGCAAGGGGTGGGCGGGGTCCGGTCAGGCTGGTGGCGGCCAGGCGGCCAGGCGACCAGGTGACCAGGCAGCCAGGCGACCAGGCAGCCAGGCGACCGTCAACCGGTCGCCACGCGGCCGCCAACGCCAAGCAGGCCGCCAACGGTAAAGCCGCGCATTTTACAATGCGGCCATCGCGGCGCAGTCCAGCGGCCCGGGCCAGCACGGAGCAGTTTCATGGCATCTACCGAATCACTTGAATTCCTACCCGAGGCGGGCGTCGACGTGCGCCAGTTGTTCATCCTGCTGCACGGCGTGGGCGGGTCGCCCGATAACCTGCGGCCCTTGGCCCAGGCCGTGCGCGCGGCCTTTCCGACGGCGGCGGTGCTGGTGCCCGAGGGTTTCGAGCCCTTTGACGGCGGCAACGCCGGGCGCCAGTGGTTTTCGGTGCGCGGCGTGACCGAAGACAATCGCGCCGAACGCGTGGCGGCGGCCATGCCACCCCTGGAAGCCTATGTGCGCCAGGCGCAGGCCCGCTTCAAGCTATTGCAGTCGGACACGGCGATCGCGGGCTTTTCGCAGGGCGCGATCATGGCGCTGGAACTGGTGCAGGCCCATGACGGCATGGCCGGCCGCATCATTGCGTTTTCGGGGCGCTATGCCCAATTGCCCAAGACCGCCCCGCAATTCACCACCTTGCACCTGCTGCATGGCGCCGACGACCCGATCATGAACGTGTCCCACATCCAGGCGGCCCAGGCGCGGCTGGAGGCGCTGCATGGCGATTCCACTATCGATATCGCCAGCCACGTCGGCCATGAACTGCATCCCGCGTTGATCGAACGCGCCATTGTCCGCTTGCAGACCTGCGTGCCGCTGCGCAGCTGGGAAGCGGCGCTGGGCCTGAACCAGACGCCGCCCGACGGCACCACGCTGCACTGATCGCGCGATGAGCACCGCGCGTTCTTCCGTGCCGGCCTCGCCGCGCGCCGCCGATTCCGTGGGCGGCGCACAAAGCATTTTCCGGGTGCTGCGCCTGTTGAAATACGTGGGCGCCGCGCCCGCGCGTGGCGTGGGCTTGAGCGATGTCGTGCGCGACATCGGCCTGACGCCGCCCACCGCGCACCGCATGCTGTCGGCCTTGCTGCAAGAGGGTTTCCTGTCGCTGAACCCCAAGCTAAAGACCTATAGCCTGGGGCGCGAGTCTTACATCCTGGGCCTGGCTGCCGAAAGCCGCCATGGCATCAAGGCCATCGCCGAATCGGCCGTGCTGCGGCTGGCGCAGTCCACGGGCGATACCAGCTTTCTATCGGTGCGCTCGGGCCACGAAGCGGTGTGCGTGGACCGCAAGACGGGCGACTTTCCCATCAAGATCCTGACGCTGGAAGTGGGCCACCGGCGGCCGCTGGGCGTGGGGGCGGGCAGCCTGGCGCTGCTGGCGTTTTTGCCCAATGACGATATCGACCGCGTGCTGGCTCGGTACGACGCCACCACCGCGCCCGACCTGCCGTCCACCGACATGCTGCGCGAGGACATCGCCGCCGCGCGCAAGCAGGGCTATGCGCTGAACCCGGGGCGCATCATCCCCGACATGCTGGGCGTGGGGGTGCCGGTATTCGACCGTGAGCAGAACGTGGTGGCCGCGCTGAGCGTGGCGGCGATCCGCTCGCGGCTGTCGGGGGCACGGCTGCATGATGTGGTGGCCGCGTTGCAACGCGCCGCGTCCGAACTGTCGGCGGATCTGCTGCCGCGCGCCTGAGCGCAGGCAGGTCGCAGCCACAGCCACAACCACAGCCCCAGCCACAACCACAACCACAGCCCCAGCCCCAGCCCCCAGCCACAGCCACAGCCACAACCACAACCACAGCCCCATCCGGCGCCACAACCCCGGCTATCGCCCCGCGCAGGCCTTGCCGCCATCGACCGGCAAGCACACCCCGGTGATGTATTTGGCCTCGTCGCTGGCCAGGAACAGGGCGGCATGCGCCACGTCCCAGGCGTCGCCCATCCGGCCCATCGGGCTGGCGGCGTTGCGGCGGCGGCGCATTTCCTCCACATCCTGGAACTGGCCGGCAATCTGCTGGTAGATCAGCGGCGTATCGATCACGCCGGGCAGCACCGCGTTGACGCGGATATTGTCCGGCGCGTAGCGCACCGCCAGCGACCGGGTCAGGTGGTTCAGCCCCGCCTTGGCCGCGTAGTAGGACGTGTACGGATAGGTGTTGACCTGAATCGAGGCCAGCGACGAAATGTTGACGATGCAGCCGCCGCCTTGCGCCAGCATGGCCGGCAGCACGTGCTTGCAGGTCAGGAACACGCCGGTCAGGTTGGTGTCCAGCACCCGGTGCCAGCTTTCCTCTGACGCCTCGATGGGGTCGCCCATTTCCGTAATGCCCACATTGTTGTGCAGGATGTCGATGCGACCGGCCTCGTCCAGCACCCGCGCCACCACGGCCTGGATCTGCGCCGACTGCGTCACGTCGGCCACCAGCGCGCGGCACTGTCCGCCTTCGGCCTGGATGACGCGTTCGGTTTCCTGGGCGGCCTCTGCCCGCACATCCACCGCGTACACGCGCGCCCCTTCGCGTGCGTAGAGGGCGGCGGCCGCCTTGCCGTTGCCCCATCCCGGCCCCGACGACCCCGCGCCGAACACCAGCGCTACCTTGTCCTTGACGCGTTGTCCCATGTCATTGCACCGAGATGTGGGCGAAGTCGGCCACCTTCTTCCACTTGGACACGTCCGCCTGGATCATCGCGCCGAATGCATCCGGCTTGTCCGCCACCACATAGGCGCCCACGCCCGCGTACTTGGCCTGCACGTCGGGGTCGGCCAGCGCCTTGCGCGATGCGTCGTTCAGCTTGGCCAACACATCCTTGGGCAGGCCGGCCGGGGCCAGCAGCCCGTTCCACATTTCGGCGTCGTAATCCGGCAGGCCCACTTCGGCAAAGGTGGGCACGTCGGGCAGTTGCGGCAGGCGCGCCTTGGCCGCCACCACGATGGCCCGCAGGTTGCCCGACTGGATGTGCGCCATGGACGAGGCGGCGGTGTCCCACAGTATCGGCACCTGCCCGGCGATGACGTCGTTCAAGGCCGGCCCCGTGCCGCGATACGGCACGTGCATCATGTCCAGGCCCGACAGCGATTTGTAGTACTCCATGGCCATGTGCGTGGCGCCGCCGTTGCCCGACGACGCATACGAATACTTGCCCGGCGCGCCCTTGACCAGCGCAAAGAACTGCGCGTAGTCCTTGGCCGGAAAGTTCTTGTTGACGACGATCACGCCCGGCACACGGATGATCTGCGTGACGGGAGTGAAATCCTTGACGGCGTCGTAGGGCAGGTTCTGGTACACGGCCGAGTTGGTGCCGTTGGTGCTGGATGTGCCCAGCAGCAGCGTGTAGCCGTCGGGCGCGGCGGACGCCACCGCGCGCGTGCCTACCGTGCCGCCCGCGCCGCCCCGGTTTTCCACCACCACCGGCTGGCCCAACTGCTTGCCCAACGCTTCGGCAAAGATGCGGCCCACCACGTCGGACGTGCCGCCCGGCGGGAACGGAACGATCAGCCGCACGGGGCGGTCGGGGTAGTTGGACTGCGCGGCGGCCGCGCCCGACAGCGATACGGCAAGGGCCGCGGCCGCCAGGGTGATCCAGGTTCTTCTCTTCATGATGTTGTCTCCTTGCTTGATATTGTTGTGCGTCCGGTATTTGCGCGGATACCAGGCCTTGTGCCGGCCTGTGTGTCCGCTACGGGGTGGCTGCTACCTGCGTTCTGCTATCTGCGTTCTGCTGTATGCGTTCCGCCGTGTGCCCAGGCCGAAGATCATGCGATGCGGTCGCCGGGCTTGATCTTCGCCGCGCGGCTGTCCACCCCTGGCAGCATGTGCGCCGGGTCGCGCGTCACCACAACGTCCAGGATGGTGGGGCGGTCCTTGCAGGCGTACGCGCTGGCCAACGCCGCCTGGATGTCGGCGGGGTCTTCCACGCGGATGCCGTTGCAGCCCAGCGCGCGCGCCACATTGGCGTAGTTGGTTTCCACCAGGTCCGACGATTGATAGCTGCCGCTGCCGTACATCAGATGCTGAAGCGCCTTGATATACCCGGACGCCGCGTTGTTCACCACCACCAGCGTGAAGGCCAGGCCCATGCGCACCGCCGTTTCCAATTCGCCCAGCGACATATTGCAGCCGCCGTCCCCCGTCAGGCTGATGACTTGCCGACCCGGCGCGGCGGCCGCGGCGCCGATCGCGCCGGGAATGCCGTAGCCGATGGACGCAAAGCCCCGGTCCGGCACGAAGCCGCGCCCGGCGCGCTTGGTGTCGAACAGCAGGCCGCCCCAGTGCGCGGCAAAGCCGCCGTCCGCCACCAGGATGCCGTCTTCGGGCAGCGTCGCGTTGATCTCGTGCATCAGTCGCGCCATGCCGATGGGGCTGTCCGGCGACGTCAGCTTGCCCTGCACGGATTCGCGCCACGTGTGCATCGCCTGGCCGACTTCGTCCGCGTAGGCTTGGCGGTCCGTTTGCAGCGGCTGGTCGGCCATGCGCTGGGCCAGCTCTTGCAGCGTGGCGCGGGCGTCGCCCCACAGACGCAGGGCGGGCGTGGTCGTGCGGTCAAATTCCTCGGCCACGATGTCCAGATGAATGACGGGGGCGCCGGCGCTCAATAGCTCGTAGCGGCGCGTGGCCACTTCGCCCAGCTTGCAGCCCACCACGAACAGGCAGTCGGCCTTGGCGATGAAGTCGTTGGCGATGCGGCTGTAGCGGCCGAACAGGCCGGCGTTAAGCGGGTCGCTGCACGCGATGGCGCCTTTGCCGCTCATGGTGTGGGCCACCGGGATGTTGAAGCGCTGCGCAAAGGCCTGCACCGCCGGCGCGGCGTCGCTGATGTGCACGCCGCCGCCGCACAACATCAAGGGCCGCGCGGCGCCGGCCAGCATGCTGGCGGCTTGCGCCAGGTCGTCCGCGTCGGGCCGGCAGCGCAGCGCCGGCGCGCGGCGGGTGTTGGCGCTGGCGTAGAACGCGTCGGCATCAAAGGCGTGGATCGCGTGTGCGATGTCTTCGGGCACGTCCAGCACCACGGGGCCGGGGCGTCCGCTGGTGGCGACGGCAAAGGCGCGCCGTACCAATTCCGGAATGCGCTCGATCATCTCGATGCGCAGCACATCTTTCACCACCGGCCGCAGCACTTCCAGCTGGCGCGCTTCCTGCGTCATGTTCTTCCACGAATGCAGACGGTGCGAATCGCCCACCAGCGCCACCAGCGGCGTGCCGGCGTTGAAGGCTTCGGCCAGGCCGGTGACCAGATTCGTGGCGCCCGGCCCCAGCGTGGCGTCGCACACGCCGGGCCGCCCGCTGACCTTGGTGTAGGCGTCGGCCGCGAACACGGCGCAGCGCTCGTCGTTGATCAGGTGATGGTTCAGGTTCAGGCGACGCACGGCGTCGTAGAACGGCAGCAGCTGAAAGCCGCCCATGCCGAACATCAAGCCGACATCGTGCGCGGCGAACATGCGTGCGATGGCTTCGCCGCCCGTGATTTCCAGTTTTTCCGACATGCGAGGTGTGCTCCTGAGTCTTAAGTGTTGGCGCGCCCGTTGAGCAGGGCATCGATAAAGGTTTTCAGTGGGGTGCCGACGCGGCCGCCCAGATCGCGGGCGCGCGCGTTGGCTGACGAGATCACGCCTTCTTCGTAGCAGGAGCGCGCATCGCCAATGCAGGCGCTATCGGCCGACACGGTCAACGCGGCGATACCGCGCTGCTGCAACAGCGGCAGCCGGCCGGTGCCCGCGCCGTCACGGCCCATGCCGGCATCGTTGAAGGTGACCAGCCGGGGCGCGGCCTTGACGCCGTCGGTTTGCAGGCCGGCCAGGCGTTCGCCGTGCGATGCCGTGACGGCAATGCGGCCATCGTCGCGTTGATCCAGCAGCGATACGGAGTCCGCGCCGATGACTTGTGGCGTGCCATCGGCCGCCGCCCGCAACACCATGCGGGACTCGTTTTGCAACGTGGGCAGCGGGTAAACGGCTGACGACAGGGCCAGCCGCGCGGCGGCCTCGGCCACGCGCATGCCGGGCACGCAGCCCAGGGCCTGCGCCCGTAAATTGACGTGGCTGATGACGCCGCGGCGCAGCATGTCCGCGCCGTCGCCGATGCGGCAACTTTGATAGTCCGCGGTGGCGGCGGGCACGCCCCAGCGTTGCAAGTCCGACAGGCCGGCAATGCCCGCTTGCCGCAGCCCCAAGCCGGCGTCGTTCAGGATCACCGCCCGCACCCGGCCGCGCGCGGCGCAATAGGCGGCATAGCGTCCGCCGTGGGACCCGGCGATGACCACGCGGCCGGCGTCCGCGCTGCCGAGCTTGGTGATGCTGTCGAGCACACTGGCGTCGATCGTCGTGCTTTGTGATTCCATATTATGGATTTTGTTTTATCGCGTTGCCGCCCGGCGGGGCGAGGGCGAAGGGCGGACGCCCCAGCTTGTCTCGTATCTTGATGTAGTTATGCACCGGATTCTACGGGCGCGAAAAGCCGTACGGCAATAATCCATCCATATTATGGAAATGGATTTGATGGGCGTGGCGAATCGGGATGGGCGTCGCGGCCCGGCGCTGGCTCGGCGTACGGCTGGCTGGCCGAGACAGGACGAAAAAAAGCGCCCGGTCGGGCGCTTTGGAAAGCCGCCGCCTGCCAGGCGGGGCCTTTGTGCGAGAGGCGCGTCGGACTACTTTTCCCAGCCGCCGCCCAAGGCCAGGAAAACGGCGATCTGGTCGCTGCTAAGTTCGGCTTGCGAGGCGGCCAAGGCGCTTTCGTTGGTGGCCAACGTACGTTCGGCGTCCAGCACGGTCAGGTAATCCGTCTTGCCGTACTGGAACAGGCGGCGCGCTTGCGAGGCAGCTTCGGCGCTTTGGTCGCGGGCGGCGCGCAAGGCGGCGTCACGGTCCAGCTGGCGGGCGTAGACGACCAGCGCGCTTTCCGTTTCGCGCAGCGCGTTCAGCACCGTGGCGTCAAAGCGCGCCACCGCCGCCTTCGTGCTGGCTTGGGCTTCGGCGATGCGGGCCTGCACCGCGCCCGTGTTCGGCAGGGTCCACGAGATCAGCGGACCTACGCTCCAGCTGAACGTGCCCCGGTCGCCGAACATGGCGGCCGGGCCGCCCGATGCGGCGGACAGGCCCAGCGTGACCTTGGGATACAGGTCGGCGGTGGCCACGCCGATGCGCGCGGTAGCCGCCGCCAGCGTGCGTTCCGCCTGGCGGATATCGGGGCGGCGGCGCAGCAGCTCGGCGCCATCGCCCACGGGAATGGTGCTGGTCAGTCGCGGCGCGGCGGCGCATTGCAGCAAAGACGCGGGGATGTCGTTCGGCGTTTGTCCCGTCAGCGCGGCCAGGCGGTACAGCGCCGTGCGCTGCTGCGCCTGGAAAGGCGGCAGGTTGGCCTGCAATTGTTCCAGCTGGCTGCGGGCGCGCGTCACATCCAGCGTGGTGCCCCGGCCGGCGCGCTGCAAGCGGCTGACCGCGTCCAGCGATTCCTTTTGCACCTGCACGGAGTGCTGGGCCGAGGCCAGTTGCATGCCCGCCGCGCACATGTTGGCGTAGGCGCGCGCGGTTTCGGCGGCCACGGTCACGCGGGTGGCATCGTAAGCGGCCTGGGCGGCTTGCGCATCGCCGGTGGCGGCTTCGATGGCGCGGCGGATCTGGCCGAACAGGTCCAGCTGGTACGACACGCTGGCGCCCGCGGAATAGGCCCAGTGGTTGGGTGGGTCGATCCCGGGTTGCAGCTCCTGCAAGCCAGACACATGGCCGAACGTGGGCGACGCATTCACGCCGATGCCGGGTTGCTGCTGCGCCTGCGATTCCTGCACGGCGGCCTGGGCACGCTCCAGATTGGCGCTGGCCACGCGCAGGTCGGTGTTGGCGGACAGTGCCTTTTCCACCAGCCCGTCCAGCACGGGATCGTTATACAGACGCCACCAATGGCCGGTCACCGCTTCCTGTGCAAACACCTTGGAGCCTGCCTCGACGAAGGGGGCGGCCGCGCTCTGTCGCTGGGCGACCGACGCGGCGGGCACCTGGTAATCAGGGCCCACGGTGGTGCATCCGGCCAGCGCAATGGCCAGCGTCAACGGCAGAAGAAATTTGGTGTTCATGGCAGCTACGGCTTGGGGTTGATATGAGAAGAAAGAAGGGTTGATGGGCGCGCGGTGCGGGGGTCAGCGGTTGGCGGTGTCGGCGGCGGCTTGCCGCGGTGCGGGCGTGGGGTCGACCGACACGGTGGCGGTCTGGCCGGCGACCAGCCGCACGCCCTCGGGCACGTCGTCGATCTTCACGCGCACCGGAATGCGCTGCGCCAGGCGCACCCAGTTGAAGGTCGGGTTCACGTTGGGCAGCAGGTTGGCGCCGGTGCTGCGGTCGCGGTCGGCAATGCCCATCGCGATGCTTTCGACGTGGCCTCGGATGTGGCGCGAATCGCCCATCAGCGTCACCGTGACGGGTGCGCCTTCGTGGATGCCGGGCAGCTTGGTTTCTTCGAAGTAGCCTTCGACGTAGAACGAGCCCGCGTCCACCAGCGCCATCACGCCGCGCCCCGCCGTGGCGTACGACCCCGCGCGCAGATCCAGGTTGGTGATGCGGCCATCGCTGGCGGCCACCACGCGGCTGCGTTCCAGGTTCAGGCGCGCCGTGTTCAGTTGCACCTGCGCCTGCGCCAGCGCGGCCTCGGTCTGCTGCACCTTGGTCTGGCTTTGCTCGACGGCTTCGGCGGCGACCAACTGGCCCAGCGATCGGTTGCGCTTGGCGTCGCGCAGCGCCTGGTCATGCGCCACCTGCTGCGAACGCACCGACGCTTGCGCCTGATCAAACGCCAGCTGGAAGCGGGCACGGTCAATTTCAAACAGCAAGTCGCCCGCCTTGACGTCCTGGTTGTCGTGCACGGGCACGCTGGTCACCAGTCCGGATACGTCGGGCGCCACTTGCACCACGTAGGCCTTGACCCGGCCGTCACGCGTCCAGGGCTCGACTTCATAGTGCACCCACAACTGCCAGCCGGCGTAGGCCGCGGCAGCGACGACGATGGCCGTCACCGCGAACTTGCCGATGGCGGCAGGGCGAAGGGCGTTGGGAAGTTTCATACCTATCTCTGAAGAAAATAAGGGGAAATGAGCGACACGCCATACAGCAGCACCACGAACAGCGCCAGATCAAAAAGCGCGGGGTGCCACACCAGGCGATACAGTCCGATGCGCGCCAGCACGCGGCGCAAGGCCCAGGCCACGCCCAGCGTGACCACGCCCAGCACCAGCAGCCAGGGGAAGTAAATGCCGTACAGATTGAATTCGCCGATCATGATGCGTGGCCCTCCATGGTGGGATGGGCGGGTTGGTAGTCGGGGGCGTCGGGAAAGAACGCGCGGCGGATGCCCACCAGCGCGACCACCGCGCGGTCGCGCGCGGCCACCCCTTGCGGCGTGGCGGCCACGCTGGACAGCGCGCGGTCGATTTGCGCCAGGAACTCCGGCGTCTTTTCCCCCACGCGCCATGCCGAGCGCGCGCGGAAAAACTGCGCCAGGCTGTTCAGCACCGGCTGGATCGTGGCCTCGGCCATCGGCAGGTGACGACGCGCCCGTTGCAATTCGGTGATGTCGCGGCCCACGCGCAAATCCTTCAACGCGTCGGCGGCAACCAGGTCGTCGGGCCGCTCGGCCAGCGCCAGGCGCGGCTGCAACAGGCCGATGCGATCCAGCATGCGGGCGGTGTAGGTATGGCGCGACGGCGCGCGCGGCGAGCTGGCCAGCGTGGCCAGTTCTTTCCAGTTGGCGGCCTGGATGCGGCGGGCGCTCCAGTCGGCGCTGACCGTGCGGAAGATGGCGGCAATGATGGCCGCCGTGGCCACGCCCATGCACTGCGCCACCTGCGTATCGATAAACGACACGATGTCGGCGGTGTTGGTGTCTTGCAGCGCCATGGTGCCCAAAAAGCCGAACAGCATCGCCATGGCCTTGCCGGTGCTGGCGGGGCGCGCGATGAAAATGCCCAGCACGAAGGCGGTGGGCAGCATCGACAGCGCCAGCATTTCAAACGAATGTATGGCGGGCATGATGCCCAGCAGGTACAGCGCCGACAGCGGAATCGAATACACCGTGTAGGTCAGGAACTGCATGATGCCGGGCACCGGGTTGTCCTGCGACGCAAAGAAGCAGCTGAAGATGGCGGCCATCAACGCGGCCGTGGCGCCGTTGCTCCAGGCCGTGCCGATCCAGAATGCGCAGCACACCGAAATGGCCACGCCCGCGGCCAGTGCCGACAGCAGCGCCATGCCGTGGTCGCGGTGCAGCGCGGCGTTGGGGTCGCGGGCAGGGCGGGCGTGGTGCATCCCGCCCCGCATCGACCCGCGCCGTGGCGCGCCTTTCAGGCCGGCGTGGATTTCGCGGCGCAGCGCCAGGCATTCGTCGTAGGTATCGATCAGTTCGCGCAACCGCGTCATCAGGCTGGCCAGCAGGGCGTCGCGCCAGGTGGAATGGCTGTCGATGGCGGGCGTGGCATGCGAGACGGCCGCGCGCAGTTGCACGGCGGTGTCGTGCGAGGCCTGGGCGCCGGCATTGATCCATTCTGAAATATCGTTCAGCAGCGCGGACACTGTGTCGGGCAAGGGCTGGTCATTGGCCTGAAGCGCGCGCAGGCGGTCTTCCACGGCCGAGACGGCCGGCGTCAACGCCGAAATCTGGTCTTGCATCGCGCGCACCGCGCCGGACGTCCAGCGCAGGTTGCTGGTGTCGAACGGCACATGGGTGGACAGCAGGCGCAGCTGGGTGATGTCGTTGGCCAGCACGCGGCGATCGCGGTCGCGCTGTTCGGCGGTCTTGCCGCTTAGCGTGTCGTGCATCCAGTTGCGGGCGTCGCGCACGGCCTTGTCCAGTTGCAGCGTCAGCGCGGGCGCCAGGCCACGCGGCAGCACAATGCTGTGGACCAGCGTGGCGCACACGATGCCCAGGCTGATCTCTTCCACGCGGGCCAACGCTGTGTCGAACACCAGCGACGGGTCCGTCACGCTGGGAAACCCGATCATGGCGGCGGTGTAACCGGCCAGCATGAACAGGTACGACCGGGGCGTGCGGTCCAGCACCGACATGTACAGGCAGGCGCCTACCCACATCACCATGGCGGCCGTCATGACGACGGGCGAATTCGACAGGCGCGGCACCATGTAGACGGTGGCGGCCGACCCGGCAAACGTGCCGACCAGCCGGTACAGCGCCTTGGAACGCACCGCGCCCGACCAGGGCTGCGCCACGACATAGGCGGTGGTCATCGCCCAGAACGGACGCGGCAAACCAATGCTGTAGGCCAGATAAAGCGCCATGATGGCGCTTAGGTAGCTCTTGAGCGAAAAAATGGTTTCGCGGACGTTCGGCAATTTCACGATGCGTTGTCCTGTTGATGGGCCCCGGCGCCGCGTCCCAGCGACACACTCAGCGCGTCAAATACGCGCAGACAGGCTTGCAGGTCGGATTCGCTGACGCCGTTGAACAGGCGCCGGCGCAGTTCCACCAGCACGTTTTCGACCTGAGCCCGCAGCGCATGGCCGGCTTCGGTCAAATGCAGGGTTTTGGCGCGGCGGTCATGGGTGTCTTCGCGGCGTTCCATCAGGCCGGCGGCCACCAATTGATCCAGCACGCGAACCAGGGACGGGCCTTCGACGCCCAGCGCCTCGGCCAGCGCGCCCTGGCGCACGCCGTCTCCCAGGCGGCCGGCCAGGATGACCGGCCAGGCGGTGGCCTGCGACAAACCGTAGTCGGCCAGCGCCTTGTCGGCAGCGCCACGATAGGCACGGGACAGCACCATCAGGTTGGCAGTGGTGGCCATGAGTTGGGAGTCGGAAGGAGTGTTCATGGAAATCGATTGTATCCTATCTATTAGCTTACTAATAATTGAATATGGCGAATATCTCCATTGATTTTTCCAATCGGTCAGATCAGTGCGGACTTTTCCATGGGCGGAAAAATGGGGCCGCAAAGGCGGCCCCAGGCCATTCAGCCGGACAACGACCGGCGCGGATTACGCCGCGCAGTCCGCCCAGCAGTTGGGCGTTTCGTACAGGCGCACGCGGGTCAGGCGCAGGTCGGCGCCATAGTGGCCGTGGTAGTGCGGGGCCAGCGTGTCGAAGACGATCTTGGCCAGGTTCTCGGCCGTGGGGATGCGGTCCAGCACCACGGTCTTGTGGTCGGGCAGGGTATCCAGAAAACCGCGCACGGCGGCATCGCCCTCGAACACCAGGAAGGCGTGGTCCCAGACGTCCACGATGTGGGTCTTGGCGATGTGCTTGATCTCGGAAAAATCCATCAACATGCCGTTGTCGGATTCGCCCGGCGCCTGCACCACGTCGCCCGTCAGGGTGATTTCAAGTACATAGCGGTGGCCATGCAGATTGCGGCACTGGCTGCGGTGGTCGGGGATGCGGTGGCCGGCGTCGAATTCCAGCCTGCGGGTCACGGAAATCATCGCGCGGTCCGCCGCGCGTGGGGGTAAATCATGGAATGCCTATGTATTTGTGGGTCTGCAAACTCAGCCGCCATTGCGGATGCTGCATACAGTACTGAACGGCCTTCTCGGTGTTGGCCACGCGCGCGGGGCCGTCCATGGGTTGCAGGAAAAAGTGTTCGAAATCCAGGTGCGCAAAGGTCTCGGGCAGGGCGTTCAGCTGCGGGTAGACCAGCTTCAATTCATGGCCCCGATCAATGACGATGGGCGCGGTGCCCTTGGGGCTGACACAGATCCAGTCGATGCCGGCGGGCGGCTTGACGGTGCCGTTGGTTTCGATGGCCACGGTAAAGCCGCGTGCGTGGATGGCGGTCAGTAGCGCCGCGTCCAGTTGCAGCAGCGGTTCGCCGCCGGTGAAGACCACGTAGCGGTCTTCGGTGCCGGGGCCCCACGTGGCGGCAATGGTGTCGGCCAGCAGGTCCGGCGTGGCAAATTTGCCACCGCCTTCGCCGTCGGTACCGATGAAGTCGGTGTCGCAGAACGTGCAGGCGGCGCTGGCGCGATCGCTTTCGCGGCCGGTCCACAGGTTGCACCCCGCAAACCGGCAAAATACCGCCGCGCGGCCTGCATGGGCGCCTTCGCCTTGCAGGGTTTTGAAGATTTCTTTGGCGGTGTAGGTCATAGAGGTTGCTGGCTAGGGGTTGCTAGCCACCCAGGGTCAGCATCAGAATCGGGCAAAAGCGGAATATTTTACTTGGTATAGACTCCCGGCCTATGTTTCATGTCCAAGATTCCCTGTATATCGACGAACGCGACCTGACGTTCAGCATGATCCGCGCCCAGGGCGCGGGCGGCCAGAACGTCAACAAGGTGTCCAGCGCCGTCCACCTGCGCTTTGACGTCCGGGCCTCGCATCTGCCGCAAGAGGTGCAGGACGCGCTGTGCGCTGTCAGCGATCACCGCATCTCGAAAGACGGTGTCATCGTCATCAAGTCGCAGTCGTTTCGCAGCCAGGAAAAGAACCGGGCCGAAGCCATCGAACGGCTGGTGACGCTGGTGCGCAACGCCATCCAGGTCGACAAACCGCGCCGCGCCACCAAGCCCACCCGCTCATCGCAACGCCGCCGCGTGCAGCGCAAAGTGCTGCACGGCGAGGTCAAGCGCCTGCGGGGCCGCGTGCAGGGCGATTAAGCAAAAGCAAAGCCGCAAAACCTTGTTGCCCGAAGGGGCATGACTGCATATCGAACTTCTTCGATTTAAGATTCGATAAATTGCGATATACCAATATGACCCAACCCGCTTCCGCTTCCGCATCGTCCGCAGGCCAGACCGGCGCAGAGCCCGGCATTGATGCCGACGCCATCATCAAGGCGTTGGCCAATCCGGTGCGGCGCGACATTCTTGCGTGGCTGAAGACGCCGCATGCGTACTTCGAGGAACGTCCGGGTCACACCTTCGAACACGGGGTGTGCGCGGGCCACATCGACGACCGCTGCGGCTTGTCACAGTCAACCGTGTCCTCGCACCTGGCGGTGTTGCAGCGCGCGGGCCTGATTACGTCGACCAAGGTGGGGCAGTGGGTGTTTTTCCGTCGCAATGAAGTTGTGATTGCCGCATTCCTGCGGCAGTTGAACCAGGATATGTAGGAACTTCATGAGCAAGCTGTTTGAACCCCTGCGCGTCGGCGCGTTGACCCTGCGCAACCGTATTGTCATGGCCCCCCTGACGCGCCAGCGCGCCAGCGAAGGCCGCGTCCCCAACGACCTGATGGTCGAGTACTACACCCAGCGCGCGGGCGCCGGCCTGATCTTGTCGGAGGCCACCGCGGTGACGCCCCATGGCGTGGGCTATGCCGACACCCCGGGCCTGTGGTCGCCCGAGCAAGTGAAGGGCTGGCGCAAAGTCACCGCCGCCGTCCATGACAAGGGCAGCCTGATGGTGGCCCAGCTGTGGCACGTGGGCCGCATTTCCGACCCGATCTTCTTGAATGGCGAGCTGCCCGTTGCGCCCAGCGCCATTGCCGCCGAGGGCCACGTCAGCCACGTGCGCCCCAAGCGCGCCTATGTCACCCCGCGCGCGCTGGAAACGGCCGAACTGGCAGGCGTGGTCGACGCCTACCGTCACGGCGCGAAAATGGCCATGGAAGCCGGTTTCGACGGCGTTGAAGTGCACGCCGCCAACGGCTATCTGCTGGACCAGTTCCTGCAGGACAGCACCAACCACCGCACCGACCAGTACGGCGGATCGCTGGAAAACCGCGCCCGCCTGCTGCTGGAAGTGGTCGATGCCTGCGTGGCCGTCTGGGGCGCCGACCGCGTGGGCGTGCAC
Organism: Achromobacter sp. RT286_PF; assembly: GCF_059760425.1. Classification (NCBI taxonomy): domain Bacteria; kingdom Pseudomonadati; phylum Pseudomonadota; class Betaproteobacteria; order Burkholderiales; family Alcaligenaceae; genus Achromobacter; species Achromobacter sp. RT286_PF. The sequence continues at coordinate 48,005 of NZ_JCBAMR010000024.1, read as the reverse complement.
CTGTCGCCGCGCGGCGACGCGCACACCATGGGCGATTCGGACCCCGCCGCGACCTTCCTGTACGTGGCCACCGAGCTGGGCAAGCGCGGCATTGCGTTCGTGTGCGTGCGCGAGCATGAAGGCCAAGACAGCCTGGGACCGCGCATGAAGGCCGCGTTCGGGGGCGTCTATATCGCCAACGAGGGCTACACGCGCGAATCGGCCGAAGCGGCCATCGAAGCGGGGCGCGCCGACGCTGTGGCTTTTGGCGTGCCGTACATCGCCAACCCGGACCTGGCGCGACGCTTTGAACTGAATGCGCCGCTGAACACGCCGGTACCGTCCACGTTCTACGCGCAAGGGGCGACCGGCTACACGGACTACCCGGCGCTGCCGTAAGTCCCGGTGCAGGTGGCGCTGTTGCGCTGCCCGCGCCAACATCCGCGTCATCCCCCCGCGCCATCCCCCGGGGCTGTCAACGTCTCAGGCGCGGGCCGGCTAGAACACCGCGCGCATCGGGTAGGTAAACAGCCCGAAGTGCGCGGCGTTCAGGCCCAGGTGCGCCAGCACCGCCGCTGCCAGGCCACCGTAGCGATAGGCGACGCCGTAAGCCACGCCGGCCATCGTGGCCAGCAACATCCATTGCCAGCCGCCGGCAAAGTGCGCCAGCCCGAACAGCAGCGCGGCAACACCCAATGCCGCCCAGCCGCCCCAACGCCGATTCCTCCAACACGTGGCCAGTTGCTGCTGCACATAGCCGCGAAACAGCGCTTCCTCGGCCACCGTCACCAGCAACGCGTTATTGAGCAGCCAGATCCAACCGGTGTCGGGCCACTTGGGCGCCCAGCCCACCACGCCCAGCGCCAGTGCAAGGCCCAGGCAGACCAGCACGGCCGCCGCGCACGCCAGCAGCGCTGCCGCCAAAGTCCGGCCGGCGATGTGGACGGCAATGCCCCCCGCATTGCCGCCCGCATGGCTTCGCGCGTCGCTGCCGACAGCGCGGCCCGCGTCCGCGCCCACGTAGCCTTCCACGTAGCCGCCCACCATGGGCGGCGCCAACACCAAGATCACCCAGAACGCGACCAGCGGTTTATCCAGATTCAAGTACATGCCAAACGCCACGGCATCCGCGCTAAGCGGGGCGGGCGCGATGACTTGCGGGTTGTAAAAGCCCGGTATCAGATGCAGAAAAAGCGCGGCGGCCAGCAGCACGAACAGTAGATGGCCGAAAAGGCGCAGGGCGGGCAGGGGTGTGGCGGGGGAATTGGCCTGGAAAGTCGGCCTGATGCAGACGGCGGCCAAAGCCAACAGTGCGGGCGCGGCCAGCGCCACCGGATCGATCACCCCATCCCTCCATGCCCACGCCCAGGCCATCGCCAACGGCACCAGCGCCCAGCGCCGCGTGGCGGGCGGCCAAAGCATCAAGGCGGCAAGGAACAGGGCGGGCCACGGACTATACAAAGGCATGAATGCGTTAGGGCGGGGAATGCGAAGCGCAAAGTGTAAGGCCCGAGCCGGCGGGTAAGCGCGACATGGCACTAAGAACCCGCGCAACGCTGCACCGGCCAACACCGGCCTTTTCATTTAGCCGCATTCGGGCGACCATGCCGCAGCGGCGGCGACGTGCCCGCCCCGTATCCGGCCCGGTTCACGTGGCCGCAACAGGAGTCGATATGAAGATGATTGCGTGGTTGATGTTGGCGGCGGCCATTTTGCCGTTCGTCTCAACAATTGTGGCGAAGGCGGGCGGGCAGAAGTTCGACAACAACGACCCCCGGGCCTGGCTGGCGCGCCAGGAAGGATGGCGCGCGCGCGCCAATGCGGCCCAGATCAATACGTTTGAATCGCTGCCGTTCTTCTACGCGGCCGTGCTGTTCGCGCTGTACACGCAGGCGCCGCCCGCCCACGTCGCCACGTTGATGGCGTGCTGGTTGGGCGTGCGTCTGGGTTATCTGGCGATGTACCTGGCAGGCTGGGGCGCGCTGCGTTCGGTGGTGTGGACGATCGGCGTGGGCTTTGTCATCGCGATCCTGTTTTCCGGCGTCTGAGCGGGGGGGCTGGTCGTGACGGTGGCCGTCACTTCCAGACCATCACTTCCATTCAAATACCGCGCGCCCGCTGCCCGCGCCCTGCACGTTCACTTCGCGCTCTTGCGCGCGGCCTTCGTACGTTGCCGAGACCTTGTAGGTGCCCGCGGGTAGCTTGATCAGCATGTACGGGCCTTCGGCCGTGGTCTTCAAGACTTCCTTGCCTTGCGCATCGCGGATGACCACGGCCACGCTGGCCACGTAGTCGGCCTTGCCCTCGCGCTGCGCCGCGAAAGTCAGCGACAGCGGGTAATCCTTGGCGGCGGCCTTCATGGCTTCCGATTCATCAATGCCGATACCGCCGCTGATGTACTGCACCGAGCCCTGGTGCTGGACCGCCGGCAGCGCGGCCTGCGCCGTCGACAACACGCCCGCAATCGCCATGCTGCCCAGCGCCATCATGGCCGACATGGTGCAGCGTTCAATGCGTTTGTTCATCTGATTCTCCTGAAGTGGACGAGTACGTTTCGACCTGGGCGCCGGCAAGGAGTTCGCAGCGGTGCGTCTGCAAGATCAACCGATTGTTTCCGCCGCGCGGCCGGCAAGCCCGGCCAGCATATCCCCGCGCGCTTAGGCTTTCCAGTCGAACGCCAGGCGGCTTTCGCCGCTAAGCGTGCCGTCAGGTGAAAAGCGGCGTTCGTCCAGCTGACCCGAGCCCCCGTCGAACAGAACCAGCACGCTGGAACTGCGCGTTCCGTAGTCGGGGCTGACGATGAACGGGCTGCTCAACAGCCTTTCGCGGTCGGGCGGCAGGCCGGTGGCGGGCATGTCATCGTCCGTGGCGGTCTGGCGGTCGGCCAGCGCGTCGAACAAGGCCGGCAGATCGGGTTGCGGCGAGCGGCCCAGCACATCGGTAAACGCCGTCTTGGTACGGGCGAGCTTGGGCCAGGGCGTATCCAGCAAATGGTTCGACAAGGCGTAGATGCCGGGGTCAAGCGGGCGCGGCGGGCCGTCGCGGTTGCTCAGGTACCAGGCCTGGCGCGTGTCGCCCACGATCAGGTTGAAGCCGTTATACGCCTGGTCCGATTCATGCGTGCGGGCCAGGTAAACATCGGGCGGCTCGTCGCCACGCAGATAGTCTTCAACCAGCGCTCCGCGCGACGGGGCGGGGTTCAGGTGTTGGCCCGGTTCGCGATAGTTGGTCACCAGTGCAAAGCGCCCGCGCGTGGTCACGCCCATCCAGGTGCCGCCCGCCAAGCCGTCACGGCCCGCGTAGACGGTGGGCGCATCAGCCCATTGCGCTATCGGATGCGTGGGTCGCGCGTGGAATTCGTCGCGGTTGGCGGCGATCAAAACGGGAATGCCCGACAAGGCGTGCAGGGCCAATACGGCAAGACACATGGTTCAGACCTGGTGGGAAGTTGGGTGGGGTGGGCGCGCGCCCGGCGTCGTTGCAGCAAATTCCGGACCAGTCAGCGCGGCGCGCAGGTTCTCGATCTCGGCGGCCACGTCGGCCAGGGCGGGCGTTGGCGCGGTGATGGCAGCGTCCGGCGGCGGCGTGCCGTTGGCCACCGCCACGCTCAGTGCATGCAAGGCCTGCGCAAGCAGCCCCACCTGGGCGGCAGTGGGCGCGGGCTGGCCGGGCGGCAGCGACCAGGCGGTGTCGGACACCGCGTTGGCCACGCGTTCCAATGCGACCTCAACCGGCCACCACGCCAGCGCCCGGCGGCTGACCAGGCGGGGCTCGGACAAGCCCCGTTGCAAGGCAATGCGCAGGTCCGACAAGCTGGCGTAGGCCCGCGCGCGCAACGCATGGCGGTTGGCGGCGTCCGCCTGGAATACGGTGTTGACGTAGGCGGCCAGTGTGTCCATCGCGGCGGAAACTGCGTGGTCCAGGTTGTTGCGTTCGATGCGTATCCAGGGCAGATAGCCCACCAGCAACACGATGCCGGCGGCCACGCCCACGTCGATCAGCCGGGCCAGCGCGATGGCCCACGAGCCCGGCTGCAAGGCCCCGATCAACAGCATCAGAATCGGCACCAGAATGGCGGAAAACAGGCCGTAGTTGCGCCGGATGGACCACGGCAGCAACGACGCCAGCACCGCCACCGTCAACAGGCTGGCGACGCCGTTCTGGTCCACGGCCAGCACGGTGGCGCTGATGGCCACGCCCACCACGCTGCCGCCACAGCTTTGCAGCGCGCGCGCAAATACCGAGCCAAAGTTCGGCTTGAAGATCACCACGACGATGAGCGGCACCCAGTACGAACGCGGCAGCGATGCGGCCAGCGCCACGGCTTCCGCCGCGATCAGGCACAGGCCCAGCCGGACCAGGTAACGCACGGTGGTCGGGCCGGGCCGATAGGTGCGGGCCAGCACGCGCCACGGCGTGCGCGGGGGCGCGGGCGTCAAGCCATCCAGCGGGTCCACGTCGGCCGGCTTGACCCCTTGCATCAGGGGCAGCGCCTGGGCCAGGGCATCCGCCAGCTGCGGCATGCCGGCCTGGCGCAAGGCGGCGATGTCGTCATCCGGGGCGGGCTCGCGGTCGTTTTCGACACGGTCGGCCAGGTGGTTCATCACGCGCGCGCAGGTGGGCGGCAGCGGGCGCCCCGCACGCGCCAGCGCCAGGGCGGCATTGGTCAGCGGGGTGCAGGCTTGCAATTGGGCCGCCAGCCGGGCCAGGCGCGGCGATGGGCCGGCGGCGCGCCCGCGTGCCGCCAACACGGTGTCGTAGGCGGTGGTCATGGCCGCTTCCATGTCGCGCCGCGCGATCATCGTGCGCGACGTGCCAATGGCGGCAAACAAGACGGCCAGCTTGCGGTAGGCCAGCGCGACGGCGGCGCGTTCCGGAGCGATCGGGTTGATGACCCAGCCCACCAGCGTCAACCCCAGGCCGAACAGCCCGCCCGTGCCGACCAGCACGGACGGCAGCCACGGCGGCAGGGTGGACGTCAGGCTGGAGCCGACGATGACGTACACCGCGAATTGCAGCGTGGCCACCGCCGCGATGTTGTTGAAGGTGCCGACCAGGCTGGCAATCAGCACCAGCACTGTCATGGCGGCCGACGTCCACAGCCCGTGGCCGGCCACCAGGTTGCCCAGCAGGTAACCCAGCGCGCCGCCCAGCACGGTGCAGCCGATGGACAAGGCGCGGTTGCGATACGGGCCGCCGTTGTCGCCCGTAATGGCCGGCAGCGCGCCCAGCGCCACCAGCGCAGCGGCCGCGCCTTGGCCCAGTGCCAGCCCCACGGCGCAGGGCAGGCCGATGGCCAGCGCCGCGCGCAGCGCCACCCAGCGGCTGACGGGCGAAGGCTCCATGTGCGCCAGGCTCATCAGCCAGCGCATGTTGGCGCCGCGCGCGCCGTGGCGGGTCAGGGGGCGGGACACGGTGGCCTCATGGCGGGGCGTCAGGGCTTGATCAGCGGCGCGACGTCGGGCGCCGCCAGCCGGAAGTAGTCTTCCGTGTTCAGCAGGATGGAAGCGTCCAGGCGCCCTGCGTTGAACACGATTTCGTCGTGGCGGCTGCGCAGGCTGGGGTCCACCAGCAGGTGCAAGTCGGGGTTGAACGAGAAGGGCGGGATGGCGCCGATTTCGCAGCCGGTCAGTTCGCGGGCCAGTTCCTGCGAGGCCAGCGATGCTTTCTTGCCGCCCGCCGCGCGCGCGATGGCGTCCAGGTCGGCCTGTTTGTCGGCCGGAAACACGGCCAGGACGTTCTTGCGCAGGTTTGACGAGATCTTCACCCGGCAGACCAGCGCCTTGGCGCCCTGGCTGACTTCGGTGCCACGGATGGCGGCCACTTCGACCGAGCGGCCGGCGGCGGGGTGGTGGATCAGGCGATGGCGGGCCTGGTGCTGGGCCAGCAGGGCTTGCAGGCGTTCAAAGACTTCCATATCGATGGCGGCAAAGGGGGTGGGGATGGACGGCGGGCCCGGGCTTGGCGCACCCGCCCCGCAGTCGCATGATACGCCCGCGCCGGGGTCAGATTTCGCCGGTGAAGGCGTAGCCCCAGCCCCACACGGTGCGAATCGGCAGCTCTACGTTCACGTCCTGCGCCTTGCGCCGCAAGCGGCTGACCACCACATCGGTGCGGCGCACCGATTCACGGCCCGCCTGGGCGTCCGAGCCGGACGCGTCGCCACGCGGCAACCGCTTGTCGGCCGACGTTGTCAACCTGAGCAGGAATTCGCGTTCGGCCAAGGTCAGCGACAAGCGCGTGCCTTGCGGGCTGACCAACGTCCAGGCGGCGTCCAGAAACTGCCACTTGCCGGGAGGTTCGGGCGCGGCGGGCGCCGCGGGCGTGGTGGCGAAGCGGGGTTCGGCCTCGGCCGCCATGGGGCGGCGGCCGGTGGCGGGCACGCGCCGCACCAGGGCTTGCAGTGCGGCGGCGATTTCGGCGGTGGCCACGTCGTGCTGAAAACACGCGTCGGCGCCGCAGTGCAGGCCCAGGATGCGGTTTTCGGGCGAATCGAAGCTGGACACCGCGATGATGCCGGCGGTGGTGTCCATGGCGCGCAGGCCTGCAACCGCCATGCAAAGATCGGTCAGCTCGGCTTCCATCACCAGCAACGGCGTACGGCGCGCCTGAAACAGGCGAAACAGGCCGTTGGAATCCTCGCACCGGCGGGGCGAGAAACCCATGTCGGCCAGTTCGTCGCTGCGGCGCGCGCGTTGGTCGGGATCGGGTGAGAAGACGATCAGGTCTAGTAGGTCATTCATGAATCGTAGTGATCTTTGCAGCTTCAGCGCATGCATGATGCTACGAAAACAAGGGTTTCCTAACCCCGCTCAACGCCACTTTCGTACCCGAATTCTCAGACATGATTGCCCGGCAGCAACACGGCGCGCGCCCCGGTGTGGACCAAACAATGTTTGAATCGCGCGCCAGGGCGTATTGGCGCGCTCCGCCCGCTGACAGGGGGTTGAACAACAGGCGTTAAAACGGCCCGCAACCGCACCCGAACGGTGCATAAATAGCCCCTGCGGCCGCGTTAAAACCGCTCTACGGGTTTTGCGGCTCGTTCCACCAGCCGCCGCCCAGCGCCTGCAACAGCGCCGCCGTGTCGGCGTAGCGTGCCGCATCGGCTTCGCTGCGCGCGATGCGGGTTTGCAGCAGTTGGCGTTGACTATCCAGCAGGCTTTGGTGGCTGATGCCGCCCGCCTGAAAGCGGCCTTGCGCAATGCGCAGCGCGTCGTCCGCGCGACGCCAGGCGTCGTCGTAGGCGTTGAACGCGTCCGCGTCGGTCTGCACGGCGCGCAACGCGTCGGCCACCTGGCGGAAGCCGTCCAGCACCGTTTGGCGGTAGGCGGCAGCCGCCGCTTCGTAACCCGCTTCGGCCGCACGCTTGCGCGCGCGCAGTTCGCCGCCGCGAAAAAGCGGTTGCACCAGCCCCAGCCCAAGGCTCCATACATTCACGCCGTCCGATAGATCGCCCGCGCGTGTGCGCTGGGAACCGAAACTGGCGGTGAGTGTGAACTGCGGATACTGGTTGGCGGTGGCCACGCCCACGTCCGCCGACGCCTTGTGCCACAGCGCCTCGGCGGCAAGAATGTCCGGCCGCTGGCGCGTCAGTGCGGAGGGCACGCCGGTGGGAATGTCGGGCGGCAAGGTCAGCTCCGCCAGGCGCAGGGGCGGCGTACGCAGCGCGGCGGGCGGCTGGCCCAGGTACACGGCCAGCTGATGCGTGGTCTGCGACAGCTGCTTTTCCAGCGGTGGCAGCGTGGCGCGGGTTTGCGCCACCAGCACTTCCTGGTTGCGCAAATCGGCCTCGGCCACGCCGCCCAGCGCCACGCGTTGCCGCATGATGTCCTGCTGGCGCTGCTGCGCGTCCAGCAGGTCGCGGGTGGCGGCCAGGCGCTCGGACAGGTCGGCCTGGCGGATGGAGGCGGTTACCACGTTGGCCGCCAGCGACATGCGCGCGGCTTGCAATTCGTGGGCCTGGTAATCCACCTGCGCCGCCAGGCCTTCCAGCGCGCGCCGATTGCCGCCAAAGACGTCCAGCGTGTAGGACACGTCGATTGACGCGTTGTACAGCGTGAAAGGCGGAGGCGGCTGCGTGACCGGCACGCCGAACGCCGATGGGTCCACCTTTTGCCGCGTGGCGGACAGGTTGGCATCGGCCGACGGCAGCAGCCTGCCGCCCGTTTCTGCGTCCAGCTCTTCGGTAGCCTGCCGCAGCGTGGCGCGCGCCTGGGCCAGCGTGGGGCTGGCTTCAAGCGCCTGACGCACCAGCTGGTCCAGCGCGTCCGAACGGAACAGCCGCCACCATTGCGCGGGAATGTCCGCGCCGGGTTGCAGGCGTTGTGCGCTAGTGGCGCGTTGCGCGTTGTCATCGGCCGTGTAGGAAGCCACGGCGGGCGGGTTCGGTGAAGTGAAATCAGGCCCGACGGTGCAGCCGGTGGTGGTCAAGGCCAACAGGCTGATCGCCGCCGGCGGCATCGCCAGCACCACCGCACGCAAACGAAAAACCATAAAGGGACGGGGAAAACGTGGCATGGCGCGTCAATCCAGAGTGCGGCGGTAGAACTTCACGGCGGCGGTCATCACGACCGCGGTGAACAGCATCAGCGGCCAGATGCTGGGCCACAAATCCCACCAGCCGTTGCCCTTGAGCAGGATGCCGCGGATCAGCCGGTTGAAGTGCGTCAGCGGCAGCAGGTTGCCCAGGTACTGCGCCCACATGGGCATGCCCTGAAACGGGAACATGAATCCGGACAGCAGCATGTTGGGCAGAAAATAAAACATGGTCAGCTGCATGGCCTGCAACTGGTTCTGCGCCAGCGACGACAGCGTGATGCCCACCGTCAGGTTGGCCGCCACGAACAGCAGCGCCGCAAGATACACCGACAGCAGGCTGCCCAGGATCGGCACATGGAAAACGAAGTGCGCGGCCAGCAGGATGATCGTGGCCTGGATCAGCCCGATGGCGATGTACGGCACGATCTTGCCGGTCATGACCTCCAGCGGGCGCACCGGCATCGACAGCAGGTTTTCCATGGTGCCGCGCTCGCGTTCGCGCGTCATGGCCAGACCCGTCATCATTACCAACGTCATCGTCAGGATCACACCCATCAGCCCGGGCACGGTGTTGTATTGCGAGATCTGCTCTTCGTTGTAAAGCCGGTGCACGCGCACGTCGAAGGGCGGTTGCCCGCCCGCCAGCTTGGCCAGCGGGCCGGTCAGGTCCTTTTGCGCCACGGCTTGCGTCAGCTGCGTGGCCGCGCCAATCGCCATGCCGGTGGCCATGGGGTCGGTGGCGTCGGCTTCGATCAGCAGCGCCGGCCGTTCGCCGCGCAGCAGGCTGCGGGAAAAATCCGGCGGTATGGTCACCACGAACAGCACGCGGCCCTGCGCCAGCGCGGCGCGGCCGGCTTCTTCGTCGCGCAGTTCTTCGGTGATGTGGAAGTAGTCCGACGATTTCATCGCCGCGATGAAGCTGCGCGTGAACGGGCTGTGGTCGGCCGTGATGACGGCCGTGGGCATCTGCTTGGGGTCGGTGTTGATGGCGTAGCCGAACAGCGCCAACTGCATGATGGGCAGGCCCACGATCATGCCGAAGGTGATGCGGTCGCGGCGCAGCTGCAAGAATTCCTTTAGCACCATGCTCCACCAGCGCGCCCACGAAAAGCCTTGCAGATGGCGCATCATGCGGGGCTCGCGAAGTTGTCAGTGGACCGGTTCATCAAAAAGATGAACACGTCTTCCAGGCTGGTGTCGATGCGTTCCAGACGCAGGCCCTGGCCGCGTATCGCGTCCCGCAAGGTGCGTTCCAGCAGCTCGGCGTTCTGGCCGCTGACGTGCAGCGCCGACCCGAACGCCACCGTCTGGTCCACGCCCGGCGCGCTGCGCAGGCGTTGGCCCAGCGGCACCAGGTTGTGACCATGGATGGCCCAGGTGGATAGCCGTTGCTCGGCAATCACCTGCTCGGCGGTGCCTTGCGTCAGCAGCTTGCCGTACGAGATATAGGCCAGCTTGTGGCAGCGTTCGGCCTCGTCCATGTAGTGCGTGCTGACCAGCACCGAGATGCCGCGCGCCGCCAATTCGTGCAGCTGTTCCCAGAAGTCGCGCCGCGCGGTGGGGTCCACGCCCGCCGTCGGTTCGTCCAGCAACAGCAGGCGCGGTTCGTGCAGCAGGCAGGCGGCCAGCGCCATCCGCTGCTTCCAGCCGCCCGACAACGATCCGGTCAGCTGGTTGGCGCGGCTGTGCAGGCCCAGGTCTTCCAGCGCGCGGTCCACGGTCTGGCGGCGTTGCGGCATGTCGTACATGCGCGCCACAAAATCCAGGTTTTCGCGGATCGTCAGATCGTCCCAGTACGAGAACTTCTGCGTCATGTAGCCGACATGGCGCTTGATCTGCGCGCTGTCTTTCACAATGTCGTAGCCCAGGCAGGTGCCGCTGCCGGAATCCGGCGTCAGCAGACCGCACATCAAGCGGATGCAGGTGGTCTTGCCGCTGCCGTTGGGGCCCAGGAAGCCGAAGATCTCGCCTTCCTGCACGCGCAGCGATACGTCGTTGACGACGTGCTTGTTGCCAAAGCGTTTGTTCAAGCCTCGCACGTCGATGACGGCCTTGCCGGAATCGGGCGCGGCCGGCGGAAGGTTGGCGGGGTGCCCAGCGGGGTGATCGGCGGGGTGGTTAGGGGGCGCGGTCATTGCAGCGTGGCCTCGACCGGCTGGCCGGGATGCAGCCGCGCCGCCGCGTCGGGCGTGGGGCGCGCTTCCACCATGTACACCAGCTTGCTGCGGTTTTCGCGGCTGTAGATGACGGGCGGCGTGTATTCGGCCTGGTCCGACACGTAGTCGATATGCACGGGTATCGGATCGCCGCAGCCGTCGCAGCGCAGGCTGGCTTGTTGGCCCGCTTTTAACGAGCCGACCACGGTTTCGGGTACGAAAAAGCGCACCTTGATGTTGCCGGGCGGCAGCAGGCTGACCACGGGGCTGCCCGCCGGCACCCATTCGCCCACGCGGTACATCGTGTCGAACACGCGGCCGGCCGCCGGCGCGGCCAGTCGTTTTTGAGCAAGCGTCCAGTCGGCCTGGGCCAACGTGGCGCGGGCCGCTTCAACCGTGGCCGCCTGGGCCACGCGCTGATCCTCGCGCCCCGGCAGGTTGGCCACTTCCAGCTGCGCGCGCAATTCGCGCACGCGGGCGGCGTCCGACTGCGCTTGTTCGCGGCTGTCATCCAATTGCGCACGGGCGATGCCGCCAACGCGAAACTGGGCGTTGTCGCGTTGCAGTTGTGCGGCGGATCGCCGGCTGGCGGCCTCGGCCTGCGCCAGCTGCGCGCGGCTGACATCGATTTCCGCCGGGCGCTTGCCCGTGCCGATGTCTTCCAGTTGCGCGATGGCGGCGGCAAGCTGCGCGCTGGCCTGGTCGCGGGCGGCCCGTTCGCGCGTGGCCTCCAGCGCGAACAGCGGCGCGTTGGCGTCCACCTGTTGTCCGCGCTTGACGGTCAGCGCGTCCAGGCGGCCCGCTTCGGACGACGCCACATAAACGTAGTCGCCTTCCACATAGCCTTGGTAGAACGGCGTGGCCTCCTGGCCGCAGCCGGCCAGCAGCGCGAGCGCCAGCGTCGGCAGGGCGAAAGCGATACGAAAAAGGGCAGGGCGGGGGCGCAGGGTGGGCATGGTCAGGTCGCGTCGGCGGGTTGGGCGGGCGGCGAGAACAGGCCGCCGGTCAGCATGGCGATGGCGTGGTCCGCGATCGCGTCGGTATCAATGGCCTGCATGGGCGGGTTGCCCTGCCACAGGCGGCGCCACAGGTTCGACGTGGCAAGGGGCAACAGCGTCAGGCCCAGGATGGACAAAAACACCAGGCGCGGCTCGACGCCCGGCGTGATGGCGCCGCGTTGCTGCGCCTGACCGATCACGGCGGCGAAAGCGGCCAGGCGTTCGGTGGGGACATGAGGCAGCACGCGTTCGCGCAGTTGACCGCCTTCGTTGACCACTTCATGGATCCACAGCGCGGGCAGCCAGGGCCGGTCGGTGGCGCTTTGCACGATGCGCTTCACGATTTCCACCAGGTAGCCGCGCGCGGCAGCGGCCGGGTCGGCGCTTGCGGCAGGCGCCGGCTTCGTAGACTTGCCGTCGTTGCCACTATCGGCGTCGCCGCCTTTGGCATCCGACGCCAGCGGGACGGGCGACCACACAAAACCGATCACCGGCACGACGCGCTCAAGCACGACGGCGTCGATCAATTGGTCGCGGCTTTTGAAGTAGTAATGCAGCATGGCCGGCGTGACGGCCGCGCGCTGGGCGATGTGCGCGATGGTGGTGGCGGCCACGCCCTGGGCCGCGAACAGGCCCGTGGCGATGTCCAGCAATTGTTCGCGCATGGCGGCGGCATCGGGGCGCGCCGGGCGGCCGGGGCGGCGCGCGCGCGGCGCATCAACGGGGGAGGGGGCAGACGCGGACAGCGATTTGTTCATGTCGCGCAGTTTAATTAATCTTTTAATTAATTAAAAGAGGGAGCGAGCATAAGGGTTACGAAGCAGGTCGGACGACATCGATGGTGTAATGGCTCGGTTCCCCATCTTGCTGCCCCGGGCATTGCCTGCAAGACCTTGGGCGGCTTCCCCAGGAGGCTGGACTTCAATGACGCAATCCTCGTCAATCAACCGCCGCATCGTGCTTGCCGCACGCCCGCACGGCGAACCCACCGACAACGATTTCCGCCTGGAAACAGGCGACGTGCCGCAACCCGGCCCCGGCCAGGTGCTGCTGCGCACGGTCTACTTGTCGCTTGACCCCTATATGCGCGGCCGCATGAGCGACGCGCCTTCCTACGCCGAACCCGTCCAGATCGGCCAGCCCATGGTTGGCGGCACGGTCTGCCGCGTGCAGGCGTCCAACCATCCCGAATTCAAGGCCGGCGAATGGGTGCTGGCGCAGTCCGGTTGGCAGGACTACGCGGTGTCCGACGGCACGGGCCTGCTGCGCCTGGGCGCCAAGCCGCAGCATCCGTCGTATTCGTTGGGGGTGCTGGGCATGCCCGGCTTCACCGGCTACATGGGCCTTCTGGACATTGGCCAACCCAAGGCGGGCGAAACCGTGGTGGTGGCCGCCGCCAGCGGCGCGGTGGGCGCGGTGGTGGGGCAGATCGCCAAAATCCACGGCTGCAAGGTCGTGGGCATTGCCGGCGGCGCGGACAAATGCCGCTACGTGGTGGACGAACTGGGCTTTGACGACTGCCTGGACCACAAGGCGCCCGACCTGGCCGGCCGACTGGCGCGTGCCGTGCCGCAAGGCATCGACGTCTATTTCGAAAACGTGGGCGGCGCGGTGTTCGATGCCGTGTTGCCGCTGTTGAACCCACGCGCGCGCGTGCCGGTCTGCGGCTTGATCTCGGCCTACAACGCCACCAGCCTGCCCGACGGCCCCGACCGACTGGCGCTGTTGATGCGCACCATCCTGACCAAGCGCCTGAAGGTGCAGGGCTTCATCATCTTCAACGAATACGCGCATCGCTATGGCGAATTCCGCGAGGCCATGGAGGGCCTGATCGCGCAAGGCCGCATCAAGTACCGCGAAGACGTGGTCGACGGGCTTGAGAACGCGCCGCGCGGCCTGATCGGCCTGCTCAAGGGCGAAAACGCGGGCAAGCGCATCGTGCGCGTCGGCCCGGACGAATAAGCGCGCAATCAAACGGAGCGCAACATGAAAATCCTTATCGTGCTGACATCCCACGACACGCTGGGCAACACCGGCCGCAAGACGGGCTTCTGGCTGGAAGAGTTTGCCGCGCCTTATTACGCGTTTTTGGACGCGGGCGCGGAAGTGACGCTGGCCTCGCCCAAGGGCGGCCAGCCGCCGCTGGACCCCAAGAGCGACGATCCCGACGCCCAGACCGACGCCACGCGCCGCTTCCGCCAGGACGCCGAAGCCCAGCGCGTGCTGGCCAACACGCAGCGGCTGGCCGACATGCAGGCCGCGGATTACGACGCAGTGTTCTATCCCGGCGGCCACGGCCCGCTGTGGGACCTGGCGGAAGACACCAAGTCCGTTGCCTTGATCGAAACCATGCTGGCGGCGGGCAAGCCGGTATCGGCGGTGTGCCATGCGCCCGGCGTGCTGCGCCATGCCAAGACGGCCGACGGCAAGCCGCTGGTGCAGGGGCGTCAGGTCACGGGCTTTACCAATAGCGAGGAAGCGGCGGTGCAATTGACCGACGTGGTGCCGTTTTTGGTTGAAGACGAGCTCACGCGTCTGGGCGGCGTGTACAGCCGTGGCCCGGACTGGCAGCCGTACGTGATTTGCGATGGCTTGCTGGTCACGGGGCAGAATCCGGCGTCGTCGGTGGCGGTCGCCGAGGCCCTGCTGGAGCGGCTCAAGCGCTGAAATCGTCCGGTAAGCGGCGCGGGCCGGGGCCGCTCCTGGCCAAAGCTTTGATCTGCGCCGCTTGTACGCCCGTCGGCTGCTTGGTCAGGGGCGGGGCACATTGTGTCAGAATTGCGACTTTCCGATACAAATGCGGCGTCCCAACCCGGTGCCGCGCCTTCCTTGATGCCCCCAGACGTACCCCTAGATTCAGGTTCCTGCGAGGCCGCATTGTTCGCGGCCATGCAGGCGCGAGACCCGGCCACCGGCCGGCACTGCGACCGCGTGGTTGCCCTAAGCGTGGCGTTGGCCCAGGCGTGTGGTTTGACGCAAGACGAGCAGCGGGCGGTGGCGGTTGCCGCGCGCCTGCACGACGTGGGCAAGATCGGCACCCCCGACCGCGTGCTGTACGCCCCGCACCGGTTGGAAAAAGACGATTGGGACATCATGAAAGCGCACGCCACGGTGGGCGCCGACATCCTCATGCACAGCGATATCCCGCAGCGCGAGCTCATCGCGCAGGCCGTACGCCACCATCACGAACATTTTGATGGGTCCGGGTATCCCGCGGGCCTGGCGCACCACGCGATTCCGATGTTGTCGCGCATCATTTCGCTGGCGGATTCCTACGATGCGCTGGGGGATACACGCCCTTATCATCCGGCGCGCTCGCACGCTGAAATCATGGCCATCCTGCATCGCGAGGCCGGGGCAAAATGCGACCCCGACCTGCTGCGCGTATTCGAAACCATGATTCAGCACAGCCGGCTGAAAGTGCCGTAAAGCTGCGTCAAGGCGGCGCAAAGTTGGCGCAAAGTTGGCGCAAGGGCGGGCGCGGGGCGTGTTTTGCGCCCCGGCCGCCCACCCGTTCTACAGGCGATACGTCGCGGCAACGACCGCCAGTTCCTGCAACGTGCGTTGTTGCCAGGCCGCGTCGTGGCCCAGTTCTTCGGCCAGGATGCGGGCCACTTCGGGGGCGGCCAGCATCGCGGCTTCCGCGTCCAGGAACAGCGCGCGGTTGCGACGCGCCAGCACGTCTTCGGCGCTGCGCGCCAATTCAAAACGCGCCGCAAAGCGCACATGCGCCTCGGATAGCCCGCTGGCCTTGACCAGCATGCGCTCGGCACCCGGCAGGGCCTTCAACGTGGCCAGATCGCTGCCGTAATAGCTGTCCGGCGTGCCCGCGTGTTCCTGCGACGGCGCCAGCCCGGACGCGCCATGCAACGGCAAGGACTCAGTGCGGCACGACGCCTGCGTCAGCAACTGATGCTGGATCGCGGTGTCCACCACGTCCTGCGCCATGCGGCGGTAGGTGGTCCACTTGCCGCCCGTCACCGTCACCAAGCCGGCGTTGGACACCAGGATGGTGTGCTCGCGCGACAGCTGCTTGGTGGCGGCGTCGCCGGTGGCCTTGACCAGCGGACGCAAGCCCGCCCACACGCTGGTGACGTCATCGCGCGTGGGTTTGCGGCTGAGGTAGCGCGCCGCCGTGTTCAGGATGAAGTCCACGTCCTGCGCACCGGCTTGCGGGTCCAGCGGCAGGTCGCCGCGCGGCGTGTCGGTGGTGCCCACGATGGTGTGGCCGTTCCATGGCACCACGAACAGCACGCGGCCGTCGTCGGTCTTGGGGATCAGGATGGCGCGATTGCCCGGCAGGAATTCGCGCGGCAAGGTCAGGTGCACGCCCTGGCTGGGCGCCACCATCGTGGCCGCGTTCTTGTCTTCCATGCGGCGCACCGCATCCACCCACACGCCGGTGGCGTTGATCACGCAGCGCGCGCGCAGCGAAAAGCTGGCGCCGCCGATCACGTCCTGCGCGGTCACCCCGTCGACCTTGCCGTGGGAGGTGGCCAGGCCGGTGGCGCGCACGTAGTTGACCGCCGTGCCGCCCAGGTCGAACAGGGTGCGCATCAGGCTCATCGCCAGGCGCGCGTCATCGAACTGGCCGTCGTAATACAGCACGCCGCCCTTCAGCCCGCGCCCGTTGACCTTTTCAGCCAGCGTCGGCGCGTTCGCCAGCGTGTCACGGCGCGACAACCAGCGGCTGGGCGCCAGGTTCAGCTTGCCCGCCAGCATGTCGTACATCTTCAGGCCGATGCCGTAGAAGGGCTGGTCGAACAGGTTGTAGGCGGGCACCACAAAGCCCAGCGGCCACACCAGATGCGGCGCGTTGCGGTTCAAAAGGCCGCGTTCGTGCAGCGCTTCTCGCACCAGGCTGACGTTGCCCTGCGCCAGGTAGCGCACGCCGCCGTGCACCAGCTTGGTTGCCTTGCTGGACGTGCCCTTGGCAAAGTCCGCGCCTTCGATCAGCAACGTGCGGTAACCGCGCGATGCCGCGTCCACGGCGGTGCCCAGGCCCGTGGCGCCGCCGCCGATGACGATGACGTCCCAGGACGGCGTGTTGTCCAAGGTGGACAGCAGGCGGTTGCGATCGGGCGGAGTGACGTTGGCTAGGGGTTGGTTCATAAGTTGTCGCGGCCGGGCCGCCAGGTAAAAGCAGGGTGGTTTCGTGCGAAGCGCGGGTGGCGGGGGATGAGCCCGGGTCCCGCGCGTTTTTTCAAGCGTTGGGTGCCGAGGTGTTCGTGGAGTCTTGCGCGCCGGCCGCGATGGAGGTGCTGGAAGTGTCGGGCGCGCCGGCCGCGTTGGCTGCATGAGGTGCCGCCGCCACTTCGCAGCGCACGCCCGAATCCAGCAGTACCTGGGCCAGCGGTTCTTGCGGATGCGCGTCGGTAAAGAAGCGGTCGATCTGCGAAATGTGCGCCAGTTCTACCATCGCCTGGCGCTTGAACTTGCTGCTGTCGGCCGCCAGCCACACTTCCCGCGATTGCTCGATGATGGTCCGGGCGACGCGCACCTCGCGGAAGTCGTAATCGCGCAGCGTGCCGTCGGCTTCGATGCCCGAAATGCCGATCAGCCCGATATCAACCTTGAACTGGCGGATGAAGTCCATGGTGGCTTCGCCCACGATGCCACGGTCGCGCGACCGCACCACGCCGCCGGCCACGATGACTTCGCAGTCGGGGTTGTCCGACAGGATGTCCGCCACGTGCAGGTTGTTGGTAATGACGCGCAGGCCGCGGTGGCGCAGCAGGGCGCGCGCGATGGCCTCGGTGGTGGTGCCGATATTCAGGATCAGCGAACAGCCGTCCGGCACGGCGCGCGCCACCGCTTCGGCAATACGCTGCTTGCCGGCGGCGTGCAGCCCCTGGCGCTTGCGGTAGGCAATGTTCTCGATGGTCGACGCTTCGATGCGCACGCCGCCATGAAAGCGCGACAGCATGCCGGCTTCGGAAAGGATGTTCACGTCGCGCCGCACGGTTTGCAGCGTGACGTCAAAACGTTTGGCAAGCTCTTCGATCGTGGCCGAGCCCTGGGCTCGCACCATTTCGACCAAGGCGCTTTGTCGTGGATTCAGTGTCATGTTCGCATGATAAAACAACAAAAGCGAAAAATAATGCCGCAGTGCAAGATTGTTTTTTGTTCGCTTCTTGAGTAAAACGCACAAAAAACGAAAGCCGTCTGAAAGAGTATGCTCATTGCGTGGCGCGTTCGCGCACTGCGGTTGGAACGCTGTACCGATTACCGAAGTCCGTTGAAAAAACAGGGACGTATAAGTAGGTAGAGGAGACACCATGCAGCTGACCTTGGACAGGATTGCCTTGCGGGCCGGCTCGCAAACGCACCTGACTCCTATGAGCCTGGCGCCCGTGCCAGGCGCCATGACGGTGCTGCTGGGGGCGACCCTGGCGGGAAAGACGTCGCTGATGCGCATCATGGCCGGGCTGGACCGGCCCAGCGAAGGCCGCGTGCTGGTCGATGGCGCCGACGTTACCGGCGTTCCGGTGCGCCAGCGCAACGTGGCGATGGTCTACCAGCAGTTCATCAATTACCCGTCGATGTCGGTCTACGACAACATTGCCTCGCCCTTGACGCTGCGCGGCGAAAAGGACATCGGCGAAAAAGTCCGCGCCATGGCGGCGCGGCTGCATATCGACCATCTGCTGGCCCGCTATCCGTCGGAATTGTCGGGCGGCCAGCAGCAACGCGTGGCGTTGGCCCGGGCGCTGGTCAAGGACGCGCCGCTGATCCTGCTGGACGAGCCCCTGGTCAACCTGGACTACAAGCTGCGCGAGGAATTGCGCGACGAGCTTTCGGAATTGTTCGCCGAAGGGCGCTCCACGGTCGTCTACGCCACCACCGAACCGGGCGAAGCCCTGTTGCTGGGCGGCCACACGGCGGTGCTGGACGCTGGCGAACTGCTGCAATACGGCCCCACCGCACAGGTATTCCACCGCCCCAACTCCATCCGCGTGGCCCGCGCCTTCAGCGACCCGCCCATGAATCTGTTTGCCGCGCGGCGCACTGACGCCGGTTTCCTCCTGCAAGGCCAGTTGGCCGTGGACCGCGCGCTGCCCGGCAACGCGGGCGCCGACATCACGGCGGGCCTGCGCGCGGGGGCGCTGGACGTGGAGCCGCGCCCCGGCCACATCAGCCTGCCCGGCGTGGTGAAGCTGGCCGAAATTTCCGGCTCGGACACTTTTGTACACGCCAGCACGGCAGCGGGCGACGTGGTGGCGCAACTGCCCGGTGTGCACCGCTACACGCTGGACGAACGCGTGCAGCTGTATTTCGACCCGGCCCAAACCTACGCCTTTGATGCCGGCGGCGCCTTGCTGGCCGCGCCGCGCCAACCCGCCGGCGCGGGGGAGGCGGCCTGATGGCGCAGATCGAGCTGGACCTTTCCCATTCCTATGTGGCCGACCCCAAGGCCGATGAGGACTACGCGCTGCTGCCGCTGACCTTCACCTTTCGCGATGGTGGGGCCTATGCCTTGCTGGGGCCGTCGGGCTGCGGCAAGACCACGCTGCTGAACTGCGTGTCGGGCTTGCTGCGGCCGTCGCATGGGCGCATTTTGTTCGACGGGCAGGACGTTACCGCCAAGAGCCCGCAGGCGCGCAACATCGCGCAGGTGTTCCAGTTTCCCGTGGTCTACGACACGATGACGGTGGCGGACAACCTGGCGTTTCCGTTGCGCAATCGGGGCGTGCCACCCGAGCGCATCCGCGAACGCGTGGGCCGCATCGCCGAAATGCTTGAGATGTCGCATGTGCTGGACCGCCGTGCCAGCGGCCTCACGGCCGATGCCAAGCAGAAGATTTCGCTGGGTCGCGGGCTGGTGCGCAGCGACGTGTCGGCCATTCTGTTCGACGAACCCTTGACGGTGATCGACCCGCAGCTGAAGTGGGAACTGCGGCGCAAGCTCAAGGAAATCCATCACGAATTCAAGCTGACACTGATCTACGTGACGCACGACCAGACCGAGGCGCTGACCTTTGCCGACGAGGTGATGGTGATGGCGCGTGGCCGCGCCGTGCAGGTCGGCAGCGCCGACGACCTGTTCCAACGGCCGGCGCATACCTTTGTCGGGCACTTCATCGGTTCGCCGGGCATGAACTTCCTGCCCGCGCAATGGCGCGATGACGCGCTGTGGGTCGGCCACACGCGCGTGCCCGGCGCCGCGCCGAACCTTGCGACAAAGCTGGCGGGCACGGGCGCCATCAAGCTGGGCGTGCGCCCCGAATACCTGCGGGTGGAGCAAGCCAACGCGCCGGGCGCGCTGGCCATGCGCGTCGACCGTGTGCAGGACGTGGGCACCTACACCTTGCTGGTGGCCGATTTTGAAGGCACGCCCGTGCGCGCCCGGCTGGGCAGCAACATCGTGCCGGTGGCCGCCGGCGGTACCGTCTGGCTGTCGGTGCTGAACCCGCACACCTGTTTTTATCGCGACGAGGTGCTGATCCCATGAAGCCTATCGATCACCGGGCCTGGTTCCTGGTTCTGCCCGTGGTGCTGTGCGTGGCGTTCTCGGCCATCCTGCCGTTGATGACCATCGTCAACTATTCGGTGCAGGACATCATCTCGCCCGAACGCCGCGTGTTCGTCGGCACGGAGTGGTTTGCCGCCGTGCTGCAAGACGAAGAGCTGCACGGCGCCTTGTTTCGCCAGATCGGGTTTTCGCTGGCGGTGCTGGCCATTGAAATCCCGTTGGGCATCTTGCTGGCGCTGTCCATGCCGGCCGGCGGCTGGCGCGCGTCGGCCGTGCTGGTCATCATTGCGCTGTCGCTGCTGATTCCGTGGAACGTAGTGGGCACCATCTGGCAGGTGTTCGGCCGCACCGACATCGGGCTGCTGGGCGCGACGCTGTCGTGGCTGGGGGTGGACTACAACTACACCGGCAACGACGTGGACGCCTGGGTGACGGTGCTGGTAATGGACGTGTGGCACTGGACGCCGCTGGTGGCGCTGCTGTGTTATGCGGGCCTGCGCGCCATTCCCGATGCCTACTACCAGGCCGCGCGCATCGACGGCGCGTCGCGGCTGGCGGTGTTCCGCTACATCCAGCTGCCCAAGATGCGCGGCGTGCTGATGATTGCCGTGCTGCTGCGCTTCATGGACAGTTTCATGATCTACACCGAACCTTTCGTGCTGACGGGCGGCGGCCCCGGCAACGCCACGACGTTCCTGTCGCAATACCTGACGCAAAAGGCCGTGGGCCAGTTCGACCTGGGCCCCGCCGCGGCGTTTTCGATCATCTACTTTTTAATCATCCTGCTGCTGTGCTTCATTCTCTACAACTGGATGCAGCGCGCGGGCACGGCCGGCAGCGCCGACGAGGAGGCGACCCATGCGTGACTCGTCCACCTGGTGGCGTTCCGCCTTCCTGCTGCTTTACCTCGCGTTCGCCATCCTGCCGCTGTATTGGATGCTGAACATGTCGTTCAAGACCAATACCGAAATCGTCAGCACGCTGACGCTGTGGCCGCGCGACTTCACGTTCGAGCATTACCGCACCATCTTCACGGACCCGGCCTGGTATTCGGGCTACATCAATTCGTTGATCTACGTCGTCATCAACACGGTGATTTCGCTGGCCGTCGCGCTGCCTGCGGCCTATGCGTTTTCGCGCTATCGCTTCATCGGCGACAAGCACGTGTTCTTCTGGCTGCTGACCAACCGCATGACGCCGCCCGCCGTGTTCCTGTTGCCGTTCTTCCAGCTGTACAGCTCGTTCGGGCTGATGGATACGCACCTGGCCGTGGCGTTGGCGCACCTGGTGTTCAACGTGCCGCTGGCGGTGTGGATCCTGGAAGGCTTCATGTCCGGCGTACCGCGTGAAATCGACGAAACCGCCTATGTGGACGGCTATTCCTTCCCGCGCTTTTTCCTGACGATCTTCCTGCCGCTGATCAAGTCCGGCGTGGGCGTGGCGGCGTTTTTCTGCTTCATGTTCAGCTGGGTGGAATTGCTGTTGGCGCGCACGCTGACCTCGGTCAACGCCAAGCCCATCGTGGCCACCATGACGCGCACCGTGTCCGCCTCGGGCATGGACTGGGGCGTGCTGGCGGCAGCGGGTGTGCTGACCATCGTGCCGGGGGGCATCGTCATCTGGTTCGTGCGCCACTACATCGCGAAGGGTTTCGCGATGGGCCGCGTGTAGAAGGGGGCCGCCATGTTCAGCTGGATGGTTTGGACCACCCCCGTCGCCGTGTTCTTTTCCTGCATCGTGCTGATGCTGGTGGGCATGACGGTGTGGGAATTGAAGTCGCCCACGGTCGAACGCAAGGGCTTCCTGCCGCTGCGCACCACGCGTGGCGACAGGCTGTTTATCGGCCTGATGGCCGCGGCCTGGCTGAACCTGGCGTTCCTGGGGTTTGGCCAAAAGGCGGTGGAATGGTTTTCGCTGGATGAGCCGCCATCGGTGTGGATCAGCTTTGTGGCGTCCATGCTGTTGCTGGCATTCATCATGAGAAAAGGCTGAAGGGGCGCACCGACCCCTGCCGAATCGGGATGGAAGGTTTTGAAGGACTACGGGCCCGCATCTTCCCCGGCCAGAGGTCCGCAGCAGAACATAAGGGGAAGGGTATTCGAGGAGACAGGTCATGAAATTGCGCATGCACGCCATGGCGGCCGCTATCGCCCTGATCGGAACGTCAGGGGCTTGGGCCGGCGAGCCGGAAGCGAAGAAGTGGGTGGATTCCGAGTTCCAGCCTTCCACGCTGTCCAAAGACCAGCAGATGGCCGAAATGAAGTGGTTCATGGACGCGGCGGCCAAGCTTCGTGCCAAGGGCGTCAACGAGATCAGCGTGGTGTCGGAAACCATCACCACGCACGAGTACGAATCCAAGACGCTGGCCAAGGCGTTCAGTGAAATCACCGGCATCAAGGTCAACCACGATCTCATCCAGGAGGGCGATGTTGTTGAAAAATTGCAGACGTCGATGCAATCGGGCAAGTCCATCTACGACGGCTGGATTTCCGATTCGGACTTGATCGGCACGCACTACCGCTACGGCGCCATCCTGCCGCTGTCGGACTACATGGCCGGCGCGGGCAAGGAATGGACCAACCCCGACCTGGACATCAAGGACTTTATCGGCACCAAGTTCACCACCGCGCCCGACGGCAAGCTGTACCAATTGCCCGACCAGCAGTTTGCCAACGTCTATTGGTTTCGCGCCGACTGGTTTGCCCGGCAGGACTTGAAGGACAAGTTCAAGGCCAAGTACGGCTATGACCTGGGCGTGCCCACCAATTGGTCTGCCTACGAAGACATTGCCGATTTCTTCTCGAACGACGTTAAGGAAATCGACGGCAAGAAGGTCTATGGGCACATGGACTACGGCAAGAAAGACCCGTCGCTGGGATGGCGCTTTACCGATGCATGGCTATCGATGGCGGGCGCGGCCGACAAGGGCCTGCCCAACGGCATGCCGGTGGACGAATGGGGCATCCGCGTGGCCGACGACAAGTGCACGCCGGTAGGCGCATCGGTCTCGCGGGGCGGCGCCACCAACAGCCCGGCCGCCGTTTACGCGCTGACCAAGTACATCGACTGGATGAAAAAGTACGCGCCGCAACAAGCCATGGGCATGACCTTTTCGGAATCCGGTCCGGTACCCGCCCAGGGCCAGATCGCCCAGCAGATCTTCTGGTACACGGCCTTTACCGCCGACATGACCAAGAAGGGCCTGCCGGTCGTGAACGAGGACGGCACGCCGAAATGGCGCATGGCGCCGTCGCCCTATGGCCCGTACTGGAAGGACGGCATGCAGAACGGCTATCAGGACGTGGGCTCGTGGACGTTCTTCAAGTCCACCAACCCCGACAAGATGGCCGCCGCCTGGCTGTACGCGCAGTTCGTCACGTCGAAATCGGTGTCCTTGAAAAAATCCATCACGGGCCTGACCTTCATTCGCGACAGCGATATCCACAGCGAGTTCTTCACCAGGAACGCGCCCAACTACGGCGGGCTGATCGAGTTCTATCGCAGCCCGGCACGCGTGGCATGGACGCCCACCGGCAACAACGTGCCCGACTACCCGAAGCTGGCGCAGCTGTGGTGGAAGAACGTGGCCACGGCGGTCACCGGCGAAAAAACGCCGCAGGCTGCCATGGACAACCTGGCCAACGAGATGGATCAGGTGATGGCGCGCCTGGAGCGGGCGGGGATGGCGCAATGCGCGCCCAAGCTGAACGCCAAGAGCGACCCGTCCAAGTGGCTGTCGGACCAGCACGCGCCGTGGAAAAAGCTGGCCAACGAAAAACCCAAGGGCGAGACCATTCCGTATGAAAAGCTGCTGGCGGCCTGGAAGGAGGGCAAGGTCCGGTAAGGGGGCAGGGCGGCAAGCATCGCCCACGGATGGCCGTAGCGCTTATCCGTGGGCGATGTTGCTTGAGCGGGTGGGCAGTTGCAACGCGGCCTGCAAACCCGCCCGTGCCGCGTCCAGGGGCAGGCGTTGGCCCTGCACCATCGCCGCGGCGTCGGCCATCCAAGGATGTGCAAACGCCACCACGTCGGCGCCTTGCTCATAGGCCTGTTGCGCCGCGCTTGCGCAGGCTTGCAGGCAGGCCGGCATATCGCCGCCCTGGAACAGCGCCCAGGCCTGCGGTACCACGTGCACGGCCACCGTTGCCCCGCTGGCCTTGGCATGGCGCTCGAACAGCATCCGGTTGGCGTCCACAGCGGAAGGGGCCGCGCAAAGCACGACGATATATCCGCCATCGCGGGTGGCCGCCATGGCCAGCGCCACGTCGGCGCGGATCACCGGCACTGGAAAGTCGGGCATCTGGTCAATCACCGGCCCCAGCGTGGCGCACGTGACGAGGACGGCGTCCGCATCGGTGGCCAGGTTCTGTACGGCGTCGCGGATGGCATCGCGCAACGCGCCATCCGTTGCCAACCCTTGGTCGATGGCTTGCCGCAGATCTGGGCGCACATCGTGGCGCAACTGCGCGGCATTCACGCCCGCCTGGGCTGCCGCATGCTCAAATACGGCCCGGTTGCCGTCAATGGTGTGCAAGAACGAAATACGCATTCGAAGCCATCCTGATATTCATGGTGAGCGCGCATTGTTCTGCCTTAGCGCCGCCGCAACAAGGCAAGTCCGAATACCGGTATTGTCTGTACCCGGTTTTTCCTTCCCGTCCGTTTGACCACGACCTTGCATTTTGCAAGGCGCGGCACCGCTTGCGGCGTGCAGGGCGGCTAATGCCCGCTTATTCCATCACCAGCGAGCGATGCGCGCACACGCCCGCCATCACCCCCGACGCACTGGCCAGCGTGGCGTTGCTCATGGGGATGGCGGCGTCGCCTGCGGCGAAGACGCCGGGCACCGAGGTCTGGCGCAGGTCGT
The DNA here is from genome assembly GCF_059760425.1 of Achromobacter sp. RT286_PF. Classification (NCBI taxonomy): domain Bacteria; kingdom Pseudomonadati; phylum Pseudomonadota; class Betaproteobacteria; order Burkholderiales; family Alcaligenaceae; genus Achromobacter; species Achromobacter sp. RT286_PF. Next base: position 22,991 of record NZ_JCBAMR010000024.1, on the reverse strand, counting down.
CCACGCCAATGATCGGCCCCAACGGGCCATCGTTAAAGGCGCAGCCTAGCTGCATGGCCAGCGGGCTGGCCATGTGCGTTTTGCTGGCGACGAACAGCGCGTGGATGGCCAGGCGTCGGCCGTCGGCCAGCTTCACGGCGTCCAGGCGGGGTGATGCGCCCATCAATTCAACGATGGGGCTGCGTTCGATGCGCACGCCGCGCTTGGCCATCAAGGTGGCCTGTTCCGCGTCCGGTTCAAACTGGCCTTGCGTGAAGTACGTGGTGGGGCCCCAGTCGGGCAGCAGCACGGCCTGATGCGCGGACATGGGGTGCGCCGCCATTACGCCCAGCGGCCGATCGGCCGTTTCATAACCGTGGCAATAGGGGCAATGCAGGACCGTCCGCCCCCAGCGTTCCTGCAAGCCGGGCACGCCGGGCAATTCGTCGCGCAGGCCGGTGGCCAGGATCAGGCGTTTGGCCCGCAACGGCTGGCCGTCCGCCATCAGGACTTCAAAGCGACCCGATTCGCCGCCGGCATTGACCGCGTCGCCGTCCACGAATGTCACGCTGGGATATTGCGCCAGCTGTTCGCGCGCTTGTTGCACGATGTCGTGCGGGGCCTTGCCATCCTGGCCCAGAAAGCCGTGCGAATGCGCGGCGAAGCGGTTACGGGGCTGGCCGCCGTCGATCAGCACAATGCGTCTTCTGGCGCGCGCCAATTGCATGGCGGCGGACAGGCCGGCAAAGCTGCCGCCCACGATGATGACGTCGTAATCCATCAGCGGATTCCTTATTGGTGGTTATCAAGATACTTAATAAGTTGCATGATAAAGCGGCAATCGGATTTCACGCAATCTGAAATGTTCTTTGATGCCGAATCGATGCGCCAGAACTGGCTCGCCCGCGCCCACGGACGGTGTATTCTCGATTCCAAGCCGCGCCCCATCCCCCGCGCGGCGCGTAAAACTAAGACACCCGGCGCCCATCCGGCGCCCGCGTGCCACGGCCACCCCAGGAGACAAAACATGTTGTTGAACGAAGAGCAGCTCAGTATTCAGGATATGGCGCGCCGCTTTGCGCAGGAACGGCTGGCGCCCCATGCCGAACACTGGGACCGCGATCACCACTATCCCGCCGACGCCATCCAGGAAATGGCGCAGCTGGGATTCTTCGGCATGCTTGTGCCGGAAGAGTGGGACGGCAACGCCAGCGGCTATGTGTCCTACGCGGTGGCGCTGGAGGAAATCGCGGCGGGCAGCGGCGCGTGTTCCACCATCATGAGCGTGCACAATTCGGTGGCGTGCATGCCCATTCTTAAGTTCGGCACCGACGCGCAGAAAGACCAGTTCCTGCGCCCCTTGGCAAGCGGCGAGCACATCGGCGGGTTTGCGCTGACCGAGCCGCAAGCCGGTTCAGACGCCAGCAGCCTGCGCACGCGCGCGCGCCGCGATGGCGACGACTACATCCTGAACGGCGCCAAGCAATTCATTACGTCCGGCAAAAGCGGGCAGACGGTCATCGTTTTCGCCGTTACCGATCCAGACGCGGGCAAGCGCGGCATATCCGCGTTCATCGTGCCGACCGGCACACCGGGATACCAGGTGCTGCGCGTGGAAGACAAGCTGGGCCAGCACGCATCAGACACCTGCCACATCGCCTTTGAAGACATGCGCATTCCGGCCGCCTACCGCTTGGGCGCGGAAGGCGAGGGCTACAAGATTGCGCTGGCCAATCTGGAAGGCGGCCGCATCGGCATTGCGTCGCAATCGGTAGGCATGGCGCGCGCCGCATTCGAATGCGCGCGCGACTACGCACGCGAGCGCCAGGCTTTCGGCAAACCTATCTTCGAACATCAGGCGGTGTCGTTCCGCTTGGCGGACATGGCGACGCAGCTGCACGCGGCGCGCCAGATGGTGTTGCACGCGGCGGCGCTGCGCGAAGCGGGCAGGCCGGCGCTGATGGAAGCGTCGATGGCGAAATTGTTTGCATCCGAGATGGCCGAAAAAGTGTGTTCGGCCGCCATTCAAACGCTGGGTGGATACGGCTATCTGAAGGACTTTCCAGTCGAACGCATCTATCGAGACGTACGCGTTTGCCAGATCTACGAAGGCACCAGCGACATCCAGCGCCTGGTGATTGCGCGCGGGCTGTAGGGTAAGCGGGGCGCGCGGGGATGCTGCCGCTGCCGGTCGTGTCCCGCGAAAGCCCCCAAGACATCGACTAGACACCGACTAGACACCGTCAGGACACCGACAAGACAGCGTCACGACGCCGTCACCACCCTGTCAGGGGGCGCTGCCGCTGGCGCCGCGCTGTGCTTGCAGCCGGGCCAGTTCCGCATCCCAATATGCCAGGTGTTCCTTCCATTCCGGCTGCCCCAATGCGTGCAGCGCATCCAGAATGTGGCGGGCGGGGTCGGGCTGGCCCAGCAGCAAGTAGGCCTTGATCAAGTTATTGCCGACCTGCGGGCCGTGCGCCGCGGCACGATAGTGCGGGGCCGCCATTTGCACGATATCGGGAATGCGCCCCGCATTGCCCAGGTCGCCCGTCATCTGCATGAGCAGGTCTCCGGGCACCGGCTCGCCCGCTTGCGCCAGCGCCTCGCGATACAGCGCCAGTGCGCCCGCATAGTTGTGCGCGCCCAATTCGCCGCGTGCCAACCACAAGCGCGCGCGCCAGCTGCCGGGCAGGGCCGCAACCCGCTGCATGGCGCCCACGCCGGCCGCGTCCCCGCCTACGTCGCGATGAATGGCTTCGTACCAGCCCAGGCCGTTGTCCTGGTTGGGGTCCCGTTGCAGGGCGCGCCACAAAGTGTCCAGTGTCTTGTCGTCGTCGCCACGTTCGGCGTGCACCTTCGCCAGGTTCGTCAGCACGATGCCGGTTTCACCGTGCCGCGCGCAGAAGTCCGCCAACACGCGCTCGCTGTCGTCCAGGCGGCCTTGCTTCAGGTAGACGATGGCTTGCAACACCACGGCGCGCTCGGTGTTCTGATCCAGTTGCACCAGCCGTTCGGCGGGGCCGACCATGTCATCGATGAAGTCGTCGTTCAAGGATTGGATGATCAACGCCGCCAACGCGTCGGCATCGTTCCAGCGCTGTTCGATGGCGCCCGGCAATACCTTGTCGCGCCATTCATCGCGCGTGATCAGCACTTCACGTCCGTCGGCGTCAAAGGCACGGATCAGGCTGGAAGGGTCGGCGGGGGCGTTGTCGGATTGGGGCGTCGGGTTCATGTCGATAGGCTCGGTCATGCGGTTCGTGCGGGTTCGTTCGGGTTCGTGCGGGCTCATACACGCTCATAGGCGCGCATAGATAGGCGCGCATAGGCTTTATGCGCGCGCCGTGGCGCGGCGGCGTCGGCGCGCCCAGAGGGTGTAGATGACGATGTTGCCGATGATCAGCACGGCTGCCAGCATCATCTGCGTGTCGCGCGTGATGCCTTCGGGGTAGATGACGCCAAGCAGGTAGTGTTCGATGAAGCCGCCCGCATAGCCTTCCTGCCCGGCTTGCTGGCGCAGCGACACCTCCAGCGGCGTCAGCGGGCAGATCAGCCCCATGCCGACCACCACCGCGCCCCAGGCCAGGGCGGGCAGGTGCCAGTAGGCCATGCGCGGCCGCCACAAGGCCAGCAGGCCGCCAAACACCACGAAGGCGACAAAAAGCCCATGCGCGACTAGGACCAGGTCGGCCAGGATGCGGTAGATCATTGCAAGGTCCGGATGGGAATGAAAGGCCTGGGCGGGCTCAGGTTTTCAAGTCGCGCAGCAACTTGGTCAGTTCGGGCGCCGTCATCAGCGACACGCCTTGCGCCTTGGCGTAGGCCCAGGCGTTGTCCGACACGTCGCCCAGTGCAATGTAGATGGCTTCGCGCGCTCCGCGCTTTTCACGCGCGGCTTGCAGTTCGCGCAGGGGTTCAACGCCCACGCGTGCGGCCTTCCAGCGCTTGGCGCTGACGATGGCCACGTGGCCGTCCTTGCTTAACGCAAAGTCCGCACCTGGTGTTTGCAGGCGTTGGACCTCGCAGCCGTCGCGCTTGAATCCGGCTTCGACGGTGTTGGCAAAGTCGGCCCAGGTCATGGCGGCCGCGGCGTCGGCCACGGCTTGCACGCGCGTGCCCGACGGCGCGCGCAGTTGCTTGTAGGCAGCCATGATCGCAATCACCGCGAACGGCACCGCCGCGAAGACGCCCATCGCGGCATATTCCAGCGGCAAGGCGGCAAAGCCACCCGCGCTTAACACCACCGCCACCCCCGCGCTCATCCACCACGGCGAACGCAGCAGGACGGCAAAGATGGAGTTCTGGGACATCTTGAATTTCATGAGGGCTCGCGGTGTGGCGGGGTTGGGAAAAGGGTGCGGCTCAGGCGTCGGGGGCGGGCGCTTGCGGGGCGCGCACCACGATGCGGATGTCGCCGATGGTGACGATCTGGCCGCCACGGATTTTCGCGGTCTTGCGGGTTTCAACCACGCCGCCCACGCTGACGTGGCCGTCGGCCACCATCATCTTGCCCGCGCCGCCGCTGTCGCAAACGCCTGTGGCTTTCAAGAGCTGGTTGATTTCAATATAGGGGCTGCCTTCGGCAAGCGTGAATTCGATCAAGGGCATGGATTGCGCGTATCAGGAAGTAGGGCGATTCAGCGAGGGCCGCCAGCGGGAGGGGCGTCGGCGGCGGGCATACCGGCGGCGGGCATACCGGCTTCGGGCGTACCGGCTTCGGGCGTACCGGCGGCCGGCGTACCGGCTTCGGGCGTACGGGTGGCCGGCGTACCGGCGGCGGGCGTACCGGCTTCGGGCGTACCGGCGGCGGGCATACCGGCTGCCGGCATACCGGCTCCGGGCGCTTCAGCTGCGTCCGGCGCGACGGTGGGCTCGACGACTGTAGGCGCAGCGGGGCGGGGGTGTTCGGCGCGCGCCATCCAGGCGATCAGCGACGAACGCATGGCTTCTTCCACCGACATATCAATGGGCTGCACCCAATCTTGCGGCACAAATACCGTGTAGCCGCCGATCATGTAACCCATCGGCAGATAAACGGCCACGCGGTCGCCCTGCGTGAATCCTTCGGGCAGGCCTTCCATGCTGCGGCGGGTCACCAGACCCACCAGTTCCAGTTGTTGTCCCGGCAAGCGCAGAATCACCACCTGTTGCGCCGTGTTCTTGGAGCTGGGCGAAAAATAATCGGCAAAGCTCTTTAGCGACGAATAAATGCTTTTGACCACCGGCAGGTTGGTGAAGGGCATTTCCACCACGGTCAAGAAGCGCTGCACACGCTGCTTGGACACCAGATAGCCGATCGCCAGAATCCCCAGGATGCCCAGGGCCAGGCCCATGCCCGGCACGTAGAAGCCGCCAATGAACGGGCGCAGGAACGTCAGCGCCACGGCTTCCGTCCACGCCAGGAAGATGTACAGCAGGTAGATGGTCAGGGCCAGCGGCAGGACGGTGATCAGGCCACGGAAAAAGTATTTGTAGAGACGAGTCATAGGCAGGGACTAAAGAATTGGGGTCGGACAGGGCCAGCGGCGCGAGTCGGAGGGCCGCCAGCATAGCAGCCGCCGATGCGCGCGCCCGTAACAAACCGCATGCCAGGCAGGGCCGTGCCGGCCGGCACCACACGGGTATGCGCCACGCCGGTCAGCCGCGCCGAACGGCTAGCGATCCACGGGCAGATACAAGGTTTCCTTGATTTCTTCCATGACGACATAGCTGCGCGATTCCGCCGACGCCGGCAGGCGTTTAAGGATCTCGCCCAGCAGTCGACGGTATTCATTCATCTCGGTCAGCCGGGCCTTCACCAGGTAGTCGAAATCGCCGGACACCAGATGGCATTCCATCACTTCCGGCACGTACAGCAGTTCTTTCTTGACCTTGTCGAACACGTCGCCCGACTTGGCGGACAGCTTGATTTCCAGGAAGACCAGCAGGTTCTTGCCCAGCGCCGCCGGATTGACGCGCGCATGGTAACCCGTGATCACGCCTTCGCGCTCCATCCGTTTTACCCGGTCTGAACAAGGCGTGGCCGACAGGCTGACCCGCTCGGCCAGATCCGTGACGGAAATGCGGCCTTCGCGTTGCAGGATTTCCAGGATTTTCAGGTCAATTCTATCTAGCTCGCGCATTTCACTTTCGGCGATCAAAAAAGAGGGGGTGCCCGAGAAAAAGCTCTGCCAAAGCAAAATAATCAGTGCTTTTCACTGCGAGGAGGCCCATAGACTACCGAAATTACTGAGCAAATCCAAATACGGAAAGAATCATGCATGTGATCGTCCTAGGCAGTGGCGTAATCGGCACCACCACCGCGTATTACCTGGCCCGTCAGGGCGCCCGGGTAACGGTCCTGGACCGCCAGCCCGCCGCCGCCCAGGAAACCAGCTATGCCAACGCCGGCCAGGTATCGCCGGGCTATTCCACGCCCTGGGCGGCACCCGGCATTCCCCTGAAAGCCATCAAGTGGTTGTTCAAGAAACATGCGCCGTTGGCCATCCGCCTGGACGGCAGCCTGTATCAGCTGAAATGGATGGCGGCCATGCTGGCCAACTGTTCGGCCGACCGGTATTCCGTCAATAAAGAGCGCATGCTGCGCCTGGCCGAATACAGCCGCGACTGCCTGCGCGAATTGCGCGCGTCCACCGGCATCCATTACGAAGAGCGCACGCGTGGCACGTTGCAGCTGTTTCGCACCGACGCGCAGCTGGAAGCCGCCCGACGCGACATCGCCGTGCTGGAAGAAGTGGGCGTGCCGTACGAGCTGCTGGACCGCAATCGCCTGGTGACGGCCGAGCCCGCCCTGGCGCGCTCGATCCATAAGCTGGCTGGCGGCTTGCGGCTGCCCAATGATGAAACCGGCGACTGCCGCCTGTTCACCACGCGCCTGGCCGAGATGGCCGCGGCGCTGGGCGTGGACTTTCGCTACAACCAGACCGTTTCCGGTCTGAACGTCGCGGGCGGCCAGATCACGGGCGTGCGCGTGGGCAACGACGTGCTGACGGCCGACCGCTACGTGGCCGCCTTCGGCAGCTACACGCGCGGCTTGCTTGAACCGCTGGGCCTGGACTTGCCGGTGTACCCCGTCAAGGGCTATTCGCTGACCATCCCCATGAAGGATGACGCCGCCGCGCCGGTGTCCACCATCCTGGACGAAACCTACAAGATCGCCGTGACCCGCTTCGATGACCGCATCCGCGTGGGCGGCATGGCGGAATTGTCCGGCTTCGACTTGCGCCTGAAAGACGCGCGCCGCAAGACGCTTGAATTGGTCGTCAACGACCTGTTCCCCGACAGCGGCCATGTGGCGCAGGCGGAATTCTGGACGGGCTTGCGCCCGATGACGCCGGACAGCACCCCCATCGTCGGGCCGACCCGCTACGGCAACCTGTTCCTGAACACCGGCCACGGCACACTGGGCTGGACCATGGCTTGCGGCTCCGGCAAGCTGGTGGCCGACCAGGTCATGGGCCAGCGGCCCGCCATCAGCACCGACGGGCTGGGCTTGTCGCGCTACGAGCGCGGCGCGTCGTCCAACCCGTCGTTGGTGCTGGGCGGCAAGGGCGCCTGAAGGTCGCTCGGCCCGGGCGAACGGGCCATCGCAAGAATCAATGGGCAGGCGCCCGTTGATGTGATCATGCGGCGTGATCAATTTGGCATTGCGCTTTTTTGATGTGCGCCGGCTTATGCCAAAATCGCCGCATGACTCATTTCCTGCATACCGCCGATTGGCAGATCGGCCGTCAGTACGGCCAATTTGAAACCGACGACGCCGCCTTGCTGGCCGAGGCGCGTTTCGACGTGGTGGCGCGCATCGCCGCGCTGGCCACCGAACGCGACGTCGATGCCGTACTGGTCGCGGGCGACGTCTTCGACACGCAAGGCGTTTCCGACCGCACCATCCGCCGCCTGTTCGCCGCCATGACGGCCTATGCCGGCCCCTGGGTCATGATCGCCGGCAACCACGACGCGGCCTTGGCCGACAGCGTCTGGAGCCGCGCGGCGCAGTTGGACTGCATCGCCGCGAACGTGCACGTACCCACGCAAATCGGCGTGGTCGACCTGCCCGACATCAACGTGGCGGTGCTGGCCGCGCCGCTGACGCAACGCCATACCTACGACGACGTCACGCAGGCGTTCGATTCCCTCGATACCGAACCTGGGCGCGTGCGCGTAGGCTTGGCGCATGGCAGCGTGGCGGGCCGCTTGCCCGACACCATTGACGCCACCAACCCCATCGCGCCTGACCGCGCCGCGCGCGCCCGCCTGGACTATCTGGCGCTGGGTGACTGGCACGGTTGTTTGGCTATCGATACCCGCACCTGGTATGCCGGCACGCCGGAACAAGACCGCTTTCGCAACAACGAGCCCGGCTACGTGCTGGACGTGCGCATCGATACACCGGGCGCCACACCCGTGGTGGAACGCGTGGCCATCGGCAAATACCGCTGGTCGGCGTGGGCCGAGACCATCAGCCTGCCGTCCGACGCGCACGCGCTGGCTGAAAAATTGTCGGCCTTGCGCGCCGAAGACGTGCTTCGGCTGGATGTGCAAGGGCACGTCAACATGGAAACCTGGGACGCGCTGCAACGCGCCATGGACCAGGCCGCCGCCCAGGTGCGCGCGCTGCTGCCCGACTTGTCCGGCTTGCGGCTGGAGCCTGACCAGGCGGATTTGGCCGAGCTTGGCGCAAGTGGGTACGTGGGCGAAGTGGCCGCGCAACTACAGGCCTTGCAGGCGGACGGCGAACAAGCCGCCATTGCCGCCGAGGCCCTGCGGCTACTACTAAGATTTCAACGCGAAAGCGCCACGGGAGCCGCCAAATGAAGCTGTCCCGTATCGCGCTCGAAGAATTTCGCAAGTTCCGCCAGCCTTTGGTTCTGGATGGACTGCAAGACGGTTTGAACCTTTTCGTGGGTGCAAACGAGGCCGGTAAAAGCACGGTGGCGGCGGCCATACGAGCGGCGTTCCTGGAACGCTACAGCACCAGCAAGGTGGCCGACCTGGCGCCCCACGGCGAGTCCGGCGCGCGGCCAACCGTTGAGCTATCGTTCGCGCATGGCGGCCATCAGTACGTGCTGAAAAAGCAGTTCCTGTCGCGTGCGCGCTGTGAATTGCTGATCGACGATGGGGCTCAGCGCCTGGATGGCGAAGAGGCCGAAAACGCCCTGGCGGCGCTGCTGGGGTTTGAGCTGCCGGGCAGGGGACAAAGCAAGCCGGATCTGGCCGGCATCCCCGGTTTGCTGTGGATACAGCAAGGAGACGGCCACAACTTGCAAGCCGCCGCGTCTTACGCGGGCACGCATCTGCGCGACGCCTTGACGCAACTGTCAGGCGAGCTCACGGCCACGGATGGCGACCGCCTGTTTGAGCGTGTGTCGGCGGAACGCGCCGCGTTGCTGGACGCGCGCAATGGTCGCCCCAAGGGCATTTACAAAGAGGCCGAAGACGCGTTGGCGCGCGCCACGTCCGAGCGCGACGACTGCGCCCAGGCCATGGCGCAACTGAACGCCGATGTCGACCGCCTGGCCAGCCTGCGCCGCGATCACGAGCGCGCCCAGGCCACTGAACCCTGGAAGGACTTTGAAGCGCGCGCCACGGACGCGCGCGCCCGGCTGGCCGCGGCGGCAAAACAGCGCGAAGCGCTGGAAGGCCTGCGCCGCGAGCAGGCCCAGGCGGTGCAAACGCTGGCCTTGCTGCAAGACCAGGTGCGGCGTGACCAACAAGATGAAGCCGACCATCACGCGCTGGTCAAGGAAGCCCAGGCCGCGCGCGCCCGCGTCGATGCCGCCCAGGCGCCGCTTGTGCGGGCGCAGCAGCAACAGCAGGCGCACGCCGCCGCGCTGGATGCGGCCCGCTTGCGCGTGGCGGCGGTTCAAGCCGTGTCTGATCGGCGCGACCTGGAACATCAGCTAGCCCAGCTGAACGCCGAAATCGAACGGCTGGACGACGCGCTGCGTGCCGTAACCACCCTGATCGAACAAGGCTCGACGCTGAAGACCGAGGCGTTGCGCATTGAGATTGCCGATGGCGATATCGACGCGCTGCGCAAAGCCGAACGTGAACTGGCCAACCTGCAACTGCGCCAGCAAGCGGTGGCGACGCGTTTGTCATACCAGCTGGAAGCCGGGCGTGAGGCAAGCATGGACGGCCGCGCCATCAGCGGCGCGGGGCAGGTGCTGCTGACGGCTGCCGCTGACATCGATCTGCCCGGTGTGGGCAGTTTCCGCATCGAGCCGGGCGGCCAGGATCTGCCGGCGCTTCAGCGTGAGCTTGGCGGGCTGCAATCCGCCTGGAATGGTTTACTGGAACGTCTGGGCGTGGCAACGCTGGCCGATGCCGAACAGCGCCACGCGCGCTATACGGCCTTGCAGCGCGAGCTTGACGGCATGCGCAAGACGCTGGCCATCCACGCGCCCAAGGGGCTGGATGTATTGCGTGGGCAGCGTGACGAGGCCCTGGCTCGCCGCGTGGCGTTGCAAGAGCGGCTGGCCAAGTTGCCGGCGGTGATGGGCACCGATCAAGACGATCTGCCTGCCGCGACCCAGGCGCTGCGCGACGCGACAGCGGTGGTCGCGCAGGCGGACGCGTCGTTGGCGGCGGCGCAACGCGCGCTGGACGCCGACCTGGCACGCGCGCAATTGCTGGAAGGGCAGGCCGCCGCGCGCGCCACCGATATGCAGTCGGCCGAGCGCGCCGAACAGCGTCAAGCGCGTGCCGGCCGTCTGGCCGAAGCGCGCAGCGCGCACGACGACCTGGACCGCCGGGTGCGCGAGGCCCAGGCCGCCCTGGCGGACCACCGGCCCGAGTTGGCCGAGCAAGACGTGCAACGCTATGAAAAATCGGCGGCCATCGAACGCGACGCGCAGCACAAGCGTCACGGCGACATTCTTCAGTTGCAGGGCAAGCTGGATCAGGCGGGCGCGCAGGGGCTGGGCGAACGCTTGTCGGAAGCCACCGCCGCATGCGAACGGTTGGCGCGTCGGCGCGATGAATTGGCACGCCGCGCCGCTGCGCTGGACCTGCTGCAAAAACTGCTGACCGACAAGCGTGCTGCGGCCACGCAACGTTTGCAGGCGCCCCTGGCTCGCCGCCTGAACCATTATCTGGCGCTGCTGTTTCCAGACGCGGCGTTGCGCTTGGACGACGCGTTGCTGCCCACGGCGCTACGCCGAGAGCAGGGCGAAGACCTGCTGGATGCGCTAAGTTTCGGCACGCGCGAGCAGCTGGGCATTCTGGCGCGATTCGCCTATGCGGACTTGCTTCGCGAAGCCGGTCGGCCCACCTTGCTGTTGCTGGATGACGCGCTGGTGCACACCGACGACGCCCGCCGCGATTTCATGAAGCGCGCCTTGTTCGATGCGGCCACCCGCCATCAGATCCTGATGTTCACCTGCCACGGCGAGGCCTGGCGCGACATGGGGGTGGAGCAGCGGCGCATCGGCGCGTGAGCGGGGCGATCCAGGAGCCGGCGTCTTGGGGGGGTATTGGGACAGGCTTGCGTCGCGCGCGCCTATTGACGGCAAAAGCAACGGTCGGTAGCCTGCGCGAATGCCTGCTTCCAAGCCGTCCTTCGAAACCCTTGTCGGTGCCTCTGCCGTGGCGATTGCCGCTGCCGTCGCGAGGGCCGGCATGCGCTGGCGCAGGAAGCATGGGGCAGGCCGCGGATATTGCCGCGCGCGGTTTCCCGTATCGTCGCCGGCTGTCTCGTCGCTGGCTGCTTCGTCGCTGGGTGCTTCGTCGCAGGGTGCTTCGTCGTCGGCTGCTTCGTCGCTGGCTGATTCGTCGCTGGCTATCTCGTCGCCGGCTGTTCCGTCGTCCGCTATTTCGTCGCCTGCTACTTCGTCGCCTGCTACTTCGGCGACCGCTTTTCCTCTCTTTTCTTCCGTCATTTCCCCCGTCGTTCCTCCTGTCATTTCGGGCGTCATTTCGGCTGTCATTTCGGCTGTCATTTCGCCGGTCGTCTCAGCGGTCGTTCGCGCGGTAGTTTCGCCGCCGGTATTCCCGTCTGCCTCGCCGCCCGTCGGCGTGGTCCGGGCCGCGAACCCGCCAGCCGTGGTCGTGTTCGGCTGATTGCCGATCCGCCATTCCCGGCTCCAGTTCTCAATCATCGTCAGTCCATCCGAACGCTTGATGCGTGCGCGAGTCGGCCGCGTACGTCGCGGTTGACCCGCGCGTGGCCGATTTGGCCAGGCTAGCGGCCGTAGCGATCGCGATCCCGATCGCGATTCCGACCGCACGCGATTGCGACAGGTGATGGCCATGGCAATTGCCATCGCCTAGCCATCGCCCCGCCATCGCATCGCATCGCAACGCCACCGCCAAGCGATCCACGGAAGGACTGCCGGTCTGGAGCCTGTGCTTACCTTGACAGGTGTAAACATGTCTCTGAATCGAAATACCTGGGCCGCCTACGGCTCCACAACCTTGTTCGTGCTGCTGTGGAGCGGCGGCGCGATCTTCGCCAAATGGGGGCTGTCGCACGCGTCGGCCTTTGCCTTCCTGTTGCTGCGCTTTGTGCTGGCCTTATCCGTGTTGGGGCTGGTGGCGTGGCGGCGCAAACGATGGTTGCCCGCGCCGGGCACGCGCGGCAGCGTCGCGGCAACGGGCCTGCTGCTGATCGGTGTCTATTCCATCTGCTATCTGCTGGCGCTGGATCACGGCATCACGCCGGGGGTCCTGGCCACGTTGCTGGGTGCGCAACCCATCCTGACCTTGGCGGTCATGGAGCGGCGCTTTGACAAGGCCCGCATCGCGGGGCTGCTGCTGGCCTTGGCCGGGCTGGTGATGGTGGTGTACCAGAGCATCGGCATGGCGCGCTTTTCCGTGGCGGGCATGGGCTTCGCGTTCGCGGCGCTGGGCAGCATGACGCTGGGCGCCATGCTGCAAAAGCGCATCGAGCAGCCGCCGCTGGACGTCATGCCGTTGCAGTACGCGGCAAGCCTGGCGCTGTGCCTGCTGTTTGCCCCGTTCCAGCCGCTGACGGCGCAATGGAGCATCGGGCTGATCCTGCCGCTGCTGTGGATGGGCCTGGTGATTTCGGTGGGCGCGACGCTTCTGTTCTATCGCCTGATCCAGGCCGGCAACCTGGTGAACGTCACCAGCCTGTTCTATCTGGTGCCGGCAGGCACGGCTGCGCTGGACTATCTGGTGCTGGGCAACCGCCTGTCGGCGTTGAGCCTTGCCGGCATGGGGGCAATCTTGCTGGGGCTGATGCTGGTGCTGCGGCATCCGGCCCCAAACATCAGGCCAGCGCGACGCTAACCGGACGGGAGCGGGGAGGGGCGGATGCGATGGAACCTGCAATGGAACCTGCACCCGTCCCGGCAACGGAATCCGCAGCCGGCGCCGCCACAGTCCCGGCACCGCCATCGGCGCCCACGCTGGCGACCCCCTCCGCCTCGTCCACGCCACCCCCGGCATCCTGCCCGGCCCAGTAGCCGCTGACCAACTGCGCGGGCCGTTCCTTGGCCACGACGCGGGCGCATACCGACCAGGCATCCAGTCGGACGCTCAGGCCCGCGTAGACCCCGTGGCCGTCGCCGGCCTGGATGACGCCGTCCGCGCGCACGCCTTCACCGGCGCGGATGGAGCCGTCGGCCCGGATGTCTCCGCCGGCGATCATGCCCCAGCCCGAGGCCAGGTGGTCGCCGCAGTGAATGGCCCCGCCCGCCTGAATGCCCGAGGTGGCGTTGATGGCGTGGTCGGCGCGTACATCGCCGCCCGCCTTGATTCCCTGACCACATTGGATGGCGCCTTGCGCGCGCACGTCCTGGCCGGCGTGCAAGTGGCCGGTGACGGCCAGGTCCTGGCCCGCGCAGATGTCCCATTTGGCGCGCACGTTGCCACGGCATTCCAGGCGCGAGGCGGATTCGATGCCCCAGTCGGCGCTGATGTCGCCGCCCGCGTGGATCTCGCCACCGCTTGCGATATTGGCGGCGGCCGTGATGTTTTCGCCCGCCATGATGGTTTCTCCGGCGCGGATGCCGCCGCCCGTGATGATGCTGCGCCCGGCGCGCACCACCGTGTCCACATTGATGCCCATGCGAATTTCCAGCGTGCCCGCGAAGACGATGGCGTTGGCATCAAGCGAGTCCAGCCTGAGCACGGCATCGGTCGGGCCAAACTGATCCAGCAGCCAGTTGGCGTCGCTGATGCGGCCATCGGCGACCAGGGCGTCAAGCACGGCCTGGTAGTCCCCCTGGCCGTTGTGATCGCGGATAAACCACTTGTAGCCGCCCGCGCAGGGGTTCTTGGCTTTGACGAATTTTTTGGTGAGTTGCATGGCGCTGGATGAAGATCAATGCGTGGCCGGGCCGCCCGCCAAGAGGCAAGCGACGAAGATTCATGGGACGAGCGTTGCGCCCGGCCACGCGGCAGGGCGTACGCCGGCGTGCGCCACGGCATCGGCACGGATGTGCAAAAGCCGCCGGCGGCAGGCCGGAATCAAAAATGGGGGTAGCGGGAAAGCCGGGGAATCAGCCGGGCTTGGAGCGCGCGTAGGCGGAACGCGCGGCGACTTCCTGCGAGCTCAACAAAGTCGAGCGCAGGGCGCAGAGAACGCAGGCAGCGGGAGGGAGGGGAGAAAAATTGGATCGCACGGGGGCAGATGCTAACACCCGGGCATCGCTAGTCAAGTCGGCAAGCTGTCCCCGAAACCGGGGGCAGCTTGCCGCGCGAGCGATCAGTTCGTCGAAACGATATTGCGTTCCTTGGCGATGCGCTGGCGCAGTTCCAGTTCACGCTTGATCTGGTCGGCGTATTGGGCGGGCGTATTGCCGTCCACCAACGATCCGCCATCGGCCAGGCGCTGGACAATCTTCGGGTCTTGCAGCGCCTTCACGGCCGCCGCGTGCACGCGCTCGACCACGGCCGGCGGCGTGCCGGCCGGGGCCACCAGCCCGTACCAGGCCATGTTGTCCATTTCTGGCAGGCCGCCCTCCTTGAACGTCGGCACATCCGGCAGCGCGGGCAGGCGCTTGGGGGCGGCCACGGCCAGCGCGCGCAGCTTGCCCGCCTGGATGTGCGGCATCGAAGACGGCAGGTTGTCGAACTGGGCGTTGACCTGGCCGGCGATGACGTCGTTCAGCGCCGGACCCGAGCCGCGATAGGGCACGTGCACCATGTCTGTCTTGGTCAGCGACTTGAACAGTTCGCCGTCCAGATGGCCGATGCCGCCCGCGCCGGACGATGCGTAGCTGTACTTGCCCGGGTTGGCCTTGAGCAGGGTGATGAATTCAGCCAGCGTCTTGGCGGGCACCGCCGGGTTCACCGTCAGCACGTTCGGCACGTTCACCAGGTTGGTGATCGGCGTGAAGTCCTTGAGCGGGTTGTAGGGGTTTTTCGGATTGGTGGCTGGGTTGGTGGCCATCGTGCTGACGGTGGCCACACCCAGCGTGTAGCCGTCCGGGGCCGAACGCACCAGCGCGTCGGCGCCGATCGAGCCGCCGCCGCCGCCCCGGTTTTCCACCACGACAGCCTGGCCCAGTTCGCGGCCCAGGCCTTCGGCAACGATGCGCGCCACGATGTCGGTGGTGCCGCCAGCGGCAAAAGGCACGATCAGGCGGATGGGTTTGTTGGGGTAGGGGTCGGCGGCCAGGGCCGACGAACTAAAGCAGACGCCTGCAATGGCGGCGGCCAGGACGGCCTTGGCATGAGACAGCACGGTCAAGAGTCTTCTCCATATTGTTGTTCCGAGCCGACCGGCTTCTTGGGCCGGCGTCGGTGAAGCGTGCCTTGCCTGGATGCTGGCTTGGTCGATGCTTCGTGGGCGCAATTCCACACAGGAATCCCCCTACGGTCAACTCAGGATTCACCCTGTAGGACCCGAAAACTTTTTTCGGCCCCTTTGACGTTGCCGGAACATGCCGGCAGTTCGGCGAAAATCCCAAGCCTGACAACAACATGAACGTTTTCATCCCGTTTTTCAATGCGCAATGATTGCGCAGTCATCGTGCCGTCTTTAGCCGGGTAAATGCATAAAGTTCTGCATAA
The DNA here is from genome assembly GCF_059760425.1 of Achromobacter sp. RT286_PF. Lineage (NCBI taxonomy): Bacteria > Pseudomonadati > Pseudomonadota > Betaproteobacteria > Burkholderiales > Alcaligenaceae > Achromobacter > Achromobacter sp. RT286_PF. The sequence continues at coordinate 7,031 of NZ_JCBAMR010000024.1, read as the reverse complement.
CTTACAAGAATCTGATATTTTTCGGGGGAGATTCTTGGCCTGTCCTGCAAGAAAGCTATTGCGTTTGTTTCTGTCTGCGCCGTTCAATGGGGCGTTGGTTGATGTCCCCGCGGGGCAACGTGTAGTGCAGCGACGCATCGGGCCAGGGTTCCGTCCGTCTTTCAATCCCCGGTCTGTTTCGTCTTTCGCTGCCACGTGCTGGCGGGAGGGGGCCCGGACATTCTCGGAACGCCATGTCGCTGATCCTGATCCTCGCTCTGCCGTTTGCCGGCAGCCTGTGCGCCGCGCTGCTGCCTTCCAACGCCCGCAATGCCGAGGCGTGGTTGGCCGGCCTTATCGCGCTGGCCTGTGTGATCTTGATAGCCAGCTTGTACCCCGACGTGGCCAACGGCGGCGTGATCCGCGCCGACATGCCGTGGGCGCCTGCCCTGGGCCTGCAATTCACATTGCGCATGGACGGCTACGCCTGGCTGTTCGCCTTGATCGTTTCCGGCATGGGCGCGCTGGTCGTGCTGTATGCGCGCTACTACATGTCGCCGGAAGACCCGGTCCCGCGCTTCTTCTCGTTTTTCCTGGCCTTCATGGCCGCCATGCTGGGCGTGGTGCTGTCCGGCAACCTGATCCAGTTGGTCATGTTCTGGGAAATGACCAGCCTGGCTTCCTTCATGCTGATTGCCTATTGGCACCACCGCCTGGACGCCCGGCGCGGCGCGCGCATGGCGTTGACGGTGACGGGCGCGGGCGGCCTGTGCCTGTTGGCCGGCGTACTGATCCTGGGCCATATCGTGGGCAGTTACGACATGGACCGCGTGCTGGCCTCCGGCGACCTGGTGCGCGCCGACCCCTGGTATCCCGCCGTGCTGGTCCTGGTGGCCCTGGGGGCGCTGACCAAAAGCGCCCAGTTCCCGTTCCATTTCTGGCTGCCCAACGCAATGGCGGCGCCGACCCCCGTGTCCGCCTACCTGCACTCGGCCACCATGGTGAAGGCTGGCGTATTCCTGCTGGCGCGCTTCTGGCCGGTGCTGGCAGGCACCGACCAATGGTTCTGGGTGATTGGCGGGGCAGGGCTGATCACGTTGGTGCTGGGCGCCTACGCGGCCATCTTCCAGCAGGACATGAAGGGCGTGCTGGCGTATTCCACCATCAGCCACCTGGGGCTGATCACGTTGCTGCTGGGGCTGAACAGTGAATTGGCCCTGGTGGCCGCCATCTTCCACATGATCAACCACGCCACGTTCAAAGCGTCGCTGTTCATGGCGGCGGGGGTGGTGGACCACGAAACCGGCACGCGCGACCTCAGCCGGCTATCCGGCCTGTACAAAGCCATGCCGATCACCGCCACGCTGGCCATGGTGGCGGCCGCGTCGATGGCGGGCGTGCCCCTGTTGAACGGTTTCCTGTCCAAGGAAATGTTCTTCGCGGAAACCACCTTTGTCAGCGGCGACCGCTGGACCCAGGTCGGCCTGCCGTTGCTGGCCACGATTGCCGGCGCGTTCAGCGTGGCGTATTCGCTGCGTTTCATCCTTCAGGTGTTCTTCGGCCCCCCGGCCACGGACCTGCCGCGCGCCCCGCACGAGCCCCCCGGCTGGATGTTGTTCCCCAGTGCCTTGCTGGTGTTCATGTGCTTGCTGGTGGGTATCGTGCCGAGCCTGACGGTCGGCCCTTTCCTGGCGACCGCCGCGCAGAGCATCCTGGGCGCAAACATGCCTGAATACAGTCTGGCCGTCTGGCACGGCGTGAATCTGCCGCTGGTGATGAGCATGGTGGCGACGACGGCGGGCGTGCTGCTGTACCTGGTTCTGCGTGCGCACCAGCGCGCCAACCCCGGCCGCGTTCCCTTCATCTACCGGCTGGACGGGCGGCGCACGTTCGAAGCGCTGCTGGACGGCTCCAGCGTGGCGGCCGCGTGGCTGCTGCGCTGGGTGGCCTCGTCGCGTTTGCAAGTGCAGATGCTGTTGATCGTGCTGGGCTCGTTGTTCGTGGCCTGGCTGCCGCTGCGCGCGGGCGGGTGGCTGGAAGGCACCGGCCGCATGACGCCCGTGGACCCGGCGTTTGCCTTGCTGTGGCTGGTGGGCGGCGCGTGCGCGCTGGGTGCGGCGTATCAGGCCAAGTACCACCGTCTGGCGTCCCTGGCGCTGGCGGGCGGCGCGGGGCTGATCACCTGCCTGACGTTCGTCTGGTTTTCCGCGCCTGACCTGGCGCTGACCCAGTTGTCGGTGGAAGTGGTGACGGTGGTGCTGTTGCTGCTGGGCCTGCGCTGGCTGCCGCGCCGGATCGCGAAGGACGACGAAGAGCCCCTGAAGGCCACGCTGCTGGCTCGCGGCCGCCGGCTGCGGGATCTGCTGCTGGCCACCGCTGCCGGCACCGGCATGGCCGCGCTGGCGTATGCGGTGCTGGTGCGCCCGCAAGGCGACACGATTTCGTCATTCTTCGTTGACCGCGCGCTGCCCGACGGCGGCGGTACCAACGTGGTGAACGTCATCCTGGTGGACTTCCGCGGCTTTGACACCTTTGGCGAAATCACGGTGCTGGGCATCGTCGCGTTGACGGTCTACGCACTGCTGCGCCGCTTCCGCCCCGCCGCCGAAAGCGCGGACCTGCCTCGCCAGCAGCAAGAGCAGGACGGCGGCGTGCCGGCCGCGCCGGACATCAAGTCCCTGGTGCCCAGCGGCTCGATGATGGTGCCCACCGTGCTGGTGCGCCTGCTGCTGCCCACCGCCGCGTTGATTTCCGTGTATTTCCTGCTGCGCGGCCATAACCAGCCGGGCGGGGGATTCGTGGGCGGGCTGATCTTCGCCACCGCCGTCATCCTGCAATACATGGTGGGCGGCGTGTACTGGGTGGAATCGCGCAGCCGCCTGAATCCGCAGAATTGGATCGGCATCGGCCTGCTGGCCGCCGGCATCGCCGCCGTGACCGCATGGCTGGCCTACAAGCCGTTCCTGGCCGCGCTGGCCTGGGACGTGGCGCTGCCGCTGATCGGCCATGTGCATTTGTCCAGCGTGCTGCTGTTCGACCTGGGCGTGTACATGCTGGTGGTCGGCTCTACGGTGCTGGTGCTGGTGGCGCTGGCCCACCAATCGCTGCGCGCGCAACGCAAGGCCGCCGCCGAGATGCAGGCGGCCGCCATACAAACAGGGGAAGCCTGATGGAATTGATTTATGCCATCGCGATCGGCGTGTTGGCGGGCTCAGGAGTCTGGCTGCTGCTGCGGCCGCGTACCTTCCAGTTCATCATGGGCCTGTCGCTGGTTTCCTACGCGGTGAACCTGTTCATTTTCGGCATGGGCCGTCTTACGTCGGCTCGTCCGCCTGTCATCGACCCGGGCATGTCGCATGACCCGTCCTGGTACGCCGACCCGCTGCCGCAGGCGCTGGTGCTGACGGCCATTGTGATCGGCTTTGCCACCACCGCGCTGTTCCTGGTGGTGCTGTTGGCCTCGCGCGGCCTGACCGGCACCGACCACGTCGATGGACGGGAGTCCCAATCTTGAGTTTCTGGCTGCAACATCTTCCTGTCCTGCCCATCATCGTGCCGTTGTTTGCCGGCGCGGCCATGCTGCTGCTGGCCGACACCAGCCGTTATGCGCGCGGGGCAATTTCCATGGCGTCCACGTTGGCCCAGCTGGCAGCCGCCATCGCCTTGCTGGTGGTCGCGGGCGGCGGCGTGCCGGGCGTCTGGCCGCAAGGCGTGGGCGTTTATCTGGTGGGCGACTGGCCCGCGCCCTTCGGCATCGTGCTGGTCGTGGACCGGCTGGCGGCGGTGATGCTGACGCTGACGGCCGTGCTGGGCCTGGCCACGTTGACCTATTCGCTGGCCCGCTGGGACCGCGCCGGGGTGCATTTCCATTCGCTGTTCCAATTCCTGCTGATGGGCCTGAACGGCGCCTTCCTGACCGGCGACCTGTTCAACCTGTTCGTCTTCTTCGAAGTGCTGCTGGCGGCGTCCTATGGCTTGCTGCTGCACGGCTCGGGCGTGGCGCGCGTCAGCGCCGGCCTGCAATACATTGCCGTGAACCTGGTGGCGTCGTTCCTGCTGTTGATCAGCATTGCGCTGATCTATGGCGTGACCGGCACGCTGAACATGGCGGACCTGGCCTTGCGCGCCGGCAACCTGACGGGCGCCGAACGCATGCTGTTCGAGGCCGGGGCGGCCATTCTGGGCATCGCTTTCCTGGTCAAGGCCGGCGCCTGGCCGCTGAACTTCTGGCTGGTCAAGGGTTACGGGTCGGCCAGCGCGCCCATTGCCGCCATGTTCTCCATCATGACCAAGGTCGGCATCTATGCGCTGCTGCGTATCGGCTCGCTGCTGCTACCGTCGGGCGCGCCCGCCGCGTTCAGCCTGGACTGGATGTTCGCGGCCGGACTAGCCACGCTGCTGTTCGGCGCGCTGGGGTTGCTGGCGACCCAGCAGCTGGAAAAGATCGTGGGTTATTGCGTGATCGTCTCGGCCGGCACCTTGTTGACCGCGTTGGGCATGCCCGGCGTCACGCTGACCGGCCCCGCGCTGTTCTACCTGCTTAGTTCCGTCCTGACGACCGGCGCGTTTTTCCTCTTGGCCGAATTAATCGAACGCACCCGCAGCTTTGGCGCCAACGTGCTGGCCGTGACGCTGGACGCGTTCGACCTGGACGACCCCACGTCGGTCAACCGGTCCGACGATGTGGTCGGCGTGGCCATTCCGGCGGCCATGGCCTTTCTGGGGCTGGCGTTCATCTGCTGCGCCTTGCTGGTGACCGGCCTGCCGCCCCTGTCCGGCTTCGTGGCCAAGTTCTCGCTGTTGTCGGCCGCCGTGTCCGCCGCCACGGAATCGGCGCCGCCGATGGACGCATGGATTTTGGTTGCCGCCGTGCTCGTCTCCGGGCTGGCGGGCCTGGTGGGGCTGGGACGCACCGGTATTCGCGTCTTCTGGGCCAGCGACGACCGCAGCACGCCGCGCTTGCGCCTGATCGAAGCCGGGCCGGTTGCCGTGCTGTTGCTGTTGTGCGTGGGCCTGGCGGCGGGCGCGGGCCCGGTGTCGGCCTATCTTGACGACGCGGCGCGCTCGCTGGACCAACCCAAGTCCTACATCGAAGCCGTCATGTCCGCGCAAACCGTGCGCGGCCTGAAAGGGGGAAGCTGATGCGCCGCGTTTACTTCCTGTTCCTGCCCGTTTTCCTGTTTGTCTTGTGGCTGGTGCTGAATGAAAGCCTGTCGGCCGGCCAGATTGCGCTGGGCGCCGCGCTGGCCTTGTGGTTCACGTGGGCGGCCTCGCGCCTGCGCCCGCTGCACGCGCGCCCGCGTCGTCTGTGGAAGGCCGTGCCGCTTTTCCTGCACGTGACGGCGGACATCATCCGGTCCAACATCGCCGTGGCCAAGCTGATCCTGAGCCCCCGGCGCAATGAATTTTCACCCGGCTTCATCATGATTCCGCTGACCATGCGCGACCCGCACGGGCTGGCGATGCTGGCTTGCATCGTGACCTACACGCCGGGCACGGTCTGGGTGGACCTGACCGCCGACCACCGCCTGAAGCTACACGTGCTGGACCTGCAAAACGAGCAGCACTGGGTCGACCTGGTGCAGCAGCGCTACGAGCGCCCGTTGATGGAGATGTTTGAATGACGATAAATACCGCACTGTATTGGGCGGCATCCTTCGCCCTGGTGTGCTTTGCGCTGGGCATGGTGTGCGCCACCATCCGCCTGTTGCGCGGCCCCACCGCGCAAGACCGCGTGCTGGCGCTGGACACCCTGTATATCAACGGCATGCTGATGATGCTGGTCTTCGGCATCCGGTCCGGCTCCTCGCTCTATTTCGACATTGCGCTGCTGATTGCGCTGTTCGGTTTTGTAGGGTCCACGGCGATGGCGCGTTTCTTGTTGCGCGGCGAGGTCATCGAGCCATGATGAACGCCGCCATTCCCTTGTGGGCCGGCATCCCCGCCTGCGCGCTGCTGGTGCTGGGCGGGCTGTTGGCGCTGACCGGTTCGGCCGGGCTGCTGCGCTTTCGCAGCTTCTATGCGCGCATCCATGCGCCCACGCTGGGCAACACGCTGGGCTGCGCCTGCGTGCTGCTGTCCTCCATCCTGGTGTTTTCGGCGTGGTCCGCGCGACCGGTTTTTCACGAGGTCATCATCACCTTGCTGCTGGTGGTTTCGTCGCCCGTGACCGCCATGTTGCTGATGCGTGCGGCCACCTATCGTCATCGCCTGACGAAGGCCGACGCGGACCAGGACGCGCGCTAAGGCTGTAACAAGCGACACGGCATGTGAACGCCGGAAATCGTGCTGCAACGCGGCAATATCACTGACAGGGGCCAACCGCCCCTGTTTTTCTTTGTGCGGCGACAGCGGGGCGGCGGGGGGCTTGAAGCGGGCTTGAAACGTAACCTTACGAAATCACGTCGCTGGTCATGTGCCCGGCGCACACTCGTGGGATAGTGGTTTTCAACAAGCGGTGCAGCGGTACTGAAGACGGCACCGCTTTCGGTTCAATCTCGGTTCAATTCTAGTAAGGAGCTGGCCATGAACGTACGACCCATGCATACGAAACGCCTTGCGGCATCCCTTTGCGCGGCAGGCTTGATGCTGGCTGCGGGGGCGGTCCACGCGGCAGATGCGATCGGCCGCGCTGCCATCCAGTCCCAGTACGAGCAGGACGTGGCGAACTGCAAAAACGGCAAGACCAACCAAGACCGCGCGACCTGCATGCGCGAAGCCGGTGCGGCGCGCGATGAAGCCCTGCGCCAGAACCTGAAGGACGGCTCGTCCGACCAGCTTCAGCAAAACATGGTGGATCGCTGCAACCGCCTGCCCGCGGGCTCGCGTCAGGACTGCCTGACGCAGATGAGTTCGCCCACCAACGTGCGCGGCAGCGTGCAGGGCGGTGGCGTGCTGCGTGAAACGGTGATCCAGGTGCCGGCCGGCACGGTCCCGCCCGCCAGCACTGTCCCGCCCGCCGGCACCATGCCGTCGACCGGTGCGATGCCGCCGGCCACATCCCCCGGCATGGCGCCGCCGCCGGCGGCGCCGGGTGCGCCGATGCGCTGATC
>NZ_JCBAMR010000023.1:0-92977 GCF_059760425.1 Achromobacter sp. RT286_PF | reverse complement strand
GCCTTACCAAGGCTGCCGGCTTTTTTGTGCCGGCGGCAAGCGCCGCCGGACAGTGACGCTTAGCCGATCGAGGCCAGCACCTGGTTCAGCGTGGCGCTGGGGCGCATGGCCTGGCTGGCCAGCGCTTCGTTGGGCTGGTAGTAGCCGCCGATATCCACCGACTTGCCCTGCGCGGCCTTCAGTTCTTCAACGATCTTGCCTTCGTTTTCAGCAAAGGCGCCCGCCGCGCCGGCGAACTGCGCAGCCAGCGCGCGGTCGTCGGTTTGCGCGGCCACGGCCTGGGCCCAGTACATGGCCAGGTAGAAGTGGCTGCCACGGTTGTCCAGGCCGCCGACCTTGCGGTCCGGCGACTTGTTCTCGTCCAGGAACTTGGCGGTTGCCTGATCCAGCGTCTTGGCCAGGATCTGGGCAGTCGGGTTCTTGTACGCGCGGCCCAGGTGGTCCAGGGATTCGGCCAGCGCCATGAATTCGCCCAGCGAATCCCAGCGCAGGAAGCCTTCTTCCAGGAACTGTTGCACGTGCTTGGGGGCCGAGCCGCCCGCGCCCGTTTCGAACAGGCCGCCACCGGCAACCAGCGGAACGATCGACAGCATCTTGGCGCTGGTGCCCAGCTCCATGATGGGGAACAGGTCGGTCAGGTAGTCGCGCAGCACGTTGCCGGTAACCGAGATGGTGTCCAGGCCTTCGCGGATGCGCTTGACCGAGAACTTGGTCGCTTCAACCGGGTTCAGGATGCGCAGGTCCAGGCCGCTGGTGTCGTGGTCGTTCAGGTACTGTTTGACCTTGGCGATGACCTGGGCGTCGTGGGCGCGCTTTTCGTCCAGCCAGAAAACGGCCGGCGTCTTGCTGGCGCGGGCACGGGTAACGGCCAGCTTGACCCAGTCCTGGATGGCGGCGTCCTTGGTCTGGCACATGCGCCACAGGTCGCCCGCTTCCACGGCTTGTTCCAGCAACACATTGCCCGAGGCGTCGGTGACGCGCACGGTGCCCGATGCCGGGACCACAAAGGTCTTGTTGTGCGAACCGTATTCTTCGGCGGCTTGCGCCATCAGGCCGACGTTGGGCACGCTGCCCATCGTGACCGGATTGAAGGCGCCATTCTTCTTGCAGTCGTCGATGACGGCCTGGTAGACGCCCGCGTAGCTGCGGTCGGGAATGACGGCCTTGGTGTCTTGCAGCTGGCCCTCGGCGTTCCACATCTTGCCCGAGTCGCGGATCATGGCCGGCATGGACGCATCGACGATGACGTCGCTGGGCACGTGCAGGTTGGTGATGCCCTTGTCGGAATTGACCATCGCCAGTTGCGGCAGGGTCTTGTAGGCGGCGTCGATGTCGGCGGTGATCGCGGCTTGCTGGTCAGCGGGCAGCGATTGGATCTTGGCGTACAGGTCGCCAATGCCGTTGTTGGGATCGAAACCGGCTTGCTTGAGCACGGCGGCGTGGCGGGCCAGCACATCCTTGTAGAACACGGATACCACGTGGCCGAAGATGACCGGGTCGGACACCTTCATCATCGTGGCCTTCAGGTGCACCGAGAACAGCACGCCGGTGGTCTTGGCGTCGTCGATCTGGGCTTGCAGGAAGGACTTGAGCTTGGCGGTCGACAGCACGGCGGCGTCGATGATCTCGCCGGCCTTGACCGGGGTCTTTTCCTTCAGGACCGTCTTGGTGCCGTCAGCGGCGGTCAGTTCGATCTTGACGTCGCCGGCCTCGGCGATCAGCGCCGACTTTTCGGTGCCGTAGAAGTCGCCGTCGGACATGTGAGCCACATGCGACTTCGAATCAGCCGACCAGGCGCCCATCTTGTGCGGGTGCTTGCGGGCGTAGTTCTTCACCGACAGCGGCGCGCGGCGGTCGGAGTTGCCTTCGCGCAGAACCGGGTTCACGGCGCTGCCCTTGACCTTGTCGTAGCGCGCTTTCACGTCGCGTTCGGTGTCGTTGGTGGGGGCGTCCGGGTAGTCGGGCAGCTTGTAGCCCTGGTCTTGCAGTTCCTTGATGGCCGCCTTCAGCTGGGGCATCGAGGCGCTGATGTTGGGCAGCTTGATGATGTTGGCTTCGGGCTTGACGGCCAGCGCGCCCAGTTCGGCCAGGGCGTCCGACAGCTTCTGGCTGTCTTCCAGGTAATCCGGGAACAGGGCGATGATGCGGCCGGCCAGGGAGATGTCGCGCGTTTCCACCGTGACGCCCGCGGGCTTGGCGAATGCCTGGACGATGGGCAGCAGCGAACGGGTTGCAAGCGCCGGCGCTTCATCGGTGAGGGTATAGATAATCTTCGGAGTAAGAGACATGATCCTTGAATCTGTTCGGCGCATAGCGCTTTCGGCGCAAACCCGAACATGCTAAGCGGCGTACGCCGGTAGATGTTGTCGAGAGTGGGTTCGTATGGGCAGATGCGAAGCAGGCTCCGGATCCACGCAAATTGGCGGTTGCCCGTCCTTTATTAATGAGCCGGTTTGACCGGTCATTCTGGAAGGTGCGAACTGCCACGAAGCCGGTATTGTAATACCGCGACACGCTTGACGCGCAGGGAAATCACCGATAAAGCCTGCGTTATGGGCTCGATATCGCATCAATACGGCCAGGATATGGCGCAAGGGCGCCGGGCCGGCAAACCACCCGGCGGGCAATGACGCGAACGAGAGGGGCTCGGTGGCCCGCAGCACAAACCCCATATCGCCGTCAGGCCGCCGCGCCCGATTTGACAAATTCGCGCACCCGGCGCAAGCTTTGCGCCATGAATTTCCCCGCCGTCCGCATTGCGCTGATTATTACCATCATTCCGAAAATGGTGGGTTAGCGCGCGACCGCAACAGTCACAGCCACCCGCCCCACGAGGCGGGTTTTTTGTGGCCGCCTCTGCCGGGCAAATCTTCCCCAAAGCAGAGAACCCCCATGCAAACCGCTACCCCCGACACCGCATTCCAGCACGGCAACGCCTCGCCCATGGAATACCTGCGCCAGATTCTGACGGCTCGGGTGTACGACATTGCCCGCGAGACCGAGCTGGACCTGGCGCGCGGCCTGTCGACGCGGCTGAACAATACGGTCTACCTGAAGCGCGAAGACAACCAGCCGGTTTTTTCCTTCAAGGTGCGCGGCGCCTACAACAAGATGCGCAACACGCCGCAGGCCGCGCTGGACCGGGGCGTGATCACCGCGTCCGCCGGCAACCATGCGCAGGGCGTGGCCATTTCGGCGGCGCGACTGGGCGTGCGCGCCATCATCGTGGTGCCGCAAACCGCGCCGCAGGTGAAGGTGGATGCGGTGCGCGCACACGGAGGCCCCACCGTCACGGTGGTGCAGGCGGGCGATTCCTATAGCGACGCCTACGCCCATGCCCAAACGCTGGCGCAGCAACACGACATGACTTTCGTGCCCGCGTTTGACGACCCGTATGTCATCGCCGGGCAGGGCACCGTCGGCATGGAGATCCTGCGCCAGCACGCCGGCCCGCTGCACGCGGTGTTCGTGCCCATCGGCGGCGGCAGCCTGGCGGCGGGCGTGTCCGCCTATGTGAAGGCAGTGGACCCCAGCGTCAAGGTGATCGGCGTGCAGACCGAGGATTCCTGCGCAATGGCGCAGTCCATCAAGGCCGGCGCACGCGTCAACCTGGCCGAAGTCGGCCTGTTTTCCGACGGCACGGCGGTCAAGCTGGTGGGCGAGGAAACGTTCCGCCTGTGCCGCGAATACCTGGACGAAATCATCCTGGTGAATACCGACGCGGTGTGCGCGGCAATCAAGGACGTGTTCCTGGATACGCGCAGCGTGCTCGAGCCCGCGGGGGCGCTGGCGTTGGCGGGGCTGAAGCAATACGTTGAACGCGAAAACGCGCAGGGGCTGTCGATGGTGGCCGTGACGTCAGGCGCGAACATGAACTTCGATCGCATGCGCTTCGTGGCAGACCGTGCCGAAGTCGGCGAGGCGCGCGAAGCGGTGTTCGCCGTGACCGTGCCCGAGGAGCGCGGCAGCTTCCGGCGGTTCTGCCGCGTGTTGGGGCAGCGCAGCGTCACGGAGTTCAACTACCGGATTGCCGACGCGCACACCGCGCACATCTTTGTCAGCATGCAGATCGCGCGGCGTGGCGATGCCGCCGACATCATGGCGGCGCTGCAAGAGCAGGGGTTTTCGGTCAGTGACCTGACGTACAACGAGGTGTCCAAGCAGCACATCCGCTACATGGTGGGCGGCCGTTCGCCGCTGGCGGGCGGAGAGCGGCTGTTCCGCTTCGAGTTCCCCGAGCGCCCCGGCGCGCTGATGAAGTTCCTGTCCGAGATGGCGCCCAACTGGAATATCAGCCTGTTCCACTACCGCAACCAGGGCGCGGATTTCAGCTCGGCGCTGGTCGGCATCCAGGCCCCGCTGGCCGACAGCGCGGCGCTGGACGCCTTTCTGCGGCAACTGGGGTACGCGCATTTCGAGGAAACGGATAACGAGGCGTATCGGCAGTTTCTGATCTGAGGCGGGTAGGGCACGCGGCAGGTGCGAAGCGCTGCCGGGCCACCCTTCACGGCAACAGGGTCCGGGCCTTGGCCACGCGGCGGCGTCAGCCCCGTTTGCAGTTCGGCTTGGTCGGCAAGGTCACGCCGGGTTTCAGCTGCAACGTGGCGCGGCCCGCCGTCTGCGTCAATTGCAACGTGGTCGCGCGCCAGGCGGGCACGTCGTCGAACAGGACGTCGCGCTGGGTCGAGGACGGATATAGCGGGTCCGGCTGGTTGAATTCGATGGCGGGCAGGGCGGCGCACGTGTCCTTCACGTCCAGGCGCGCCAGCTCCTGCCCGGTGGACAAACGCACCGCGCGAAATGCCAACGGCGTGTCTACAAACTTGACGACCTCCGGCACGATCCGCATGTCGCCCTGTGCGTCCTTGATGCGCGTTGCCGGCTCCACCACCACCACATCGCGGCCGGGCGGAATGGCCAGGTAGACCACGTCGCCATCCACATCCAGCAGCTTGCCCGCGCCCAGGTTGATGACCCCGGGGCGCGTGGCTCCCGCACCCGTTGCTCCGGGCGCGGACCCGCCAGGTTTGACCGAGAGTTGCGCAGGCGCGAGCAACGCGTGCCGGATCATCACCGTTTCGGCCCACGCGGTTTCCACGCGCGTCCAGCCCGGCAGGCGCGCGTCTTCAAAGCGCGTGCCACTGGGCTTGTCGCGATCAGGCTGGCGGGACAAGGCCAGCCGGTTCACCCGCAGCGCGCCGTTGACCACTTGCAAGTGCGCCAGCGCCGCATCGGCGCTGGAGCTGGTGAAGTAGGCCAGCACCGCGTCTGTTTCCAACGCCCGCGCGTTGGCCGTGCAGAAGAACGCGTTGGCGGCCATGTTGCGGCCGTCGGGGTACAGCAGCTTGCCGACGTCTTTGCCGCACAGCTTGTTGCCCTGGAACGAAATGGTGGTGCTGCGCGTGTTCTGGCGCTGGCCGGTATTCCAGTCCCGCTGGCCGCCGGTGGTGATGTCGACGACAAGGCCATGGTTGTCGTAGATCACGCCGGCGCCGGCCGGCGCGGCAAGCAGGCTGAGAAAAAACGCCATGATGTGGCTTCTCGTCATTCGGCAGGTTCCCTGGATCGCGTGCATGGTGACGCGTACCGGGGTGACTATATACCGCCTTCGATCCGGCGCCCGCGCTCCGTGACCCGGGTTTGCCACCTTCAGCCCGGCATCGTCCCGGCCGCTTACGCCGATAGCCAGCTGCCGTCGCCTTCGATCAGCGTGCCGCCGTGGCTGGTGGTATCGCCTTGGCGAGCCACCGGCTGTCCTTCCACTTTGGCCACTGCCGACCCGGTGACGATCACCGCCCCGCAACTGATGCGGTCGCCCACCCGCGCGATCGGCCTGCCATTGACGGCGGCGCTGGAGGCTCCGCTGACGATGGTGCCGGGGCCATGTAGGGGGCAGGAATGCGCGTGTCCGACTAGGGCGATGGGAGTCATGAATATTCCAGGTGGAAAGCGATAAAGGGCGCAGTCAAACGGGGTCGCGGGGAGTTACCCGGGGCCGTCCGCGGCGGGTCAATGAAAACTTGGGCCGTGGCGGCGGCGAACCGGGCCGCACAACCCATCGATGCGTGTTTTCCAGCAACGCCGCACGAACGTCCGGCGGATAGTCGTCGATGGTGGTCAACGGCGGGGTCGGCTTGCCGGGCAAGCCGGCTTCCCAAATGATCTTTGGCCAACGCGGACGCCAGCACAATATGAGCGACACCCAATGTCCCAGGCCGATAACCAGCAGGGCCGGAGATATCAATAGCATTCCAAGCCACGTCAGTGGGCCGCTGTGACGCAGGTACGGGCCCAGTGCCTCGAACTGCGCCGCGAAGGCGGGCCAAGGCAAAGGCAGGTGCGAACTCAGGCGCGGCGGGGATACCGCATCCAGACCGCCTTCATCCATGTAGCGGCGGATGTACTCCCATTCGGCTTTCATATCGAATTCGCTGACGCTTTTCTTGCCGACGAAAACCATGTTGGGGAAAGGCAGCGGGGAATAGGGCGGGTACCAGCCAACGACAAGGTTCACGCCGGGGACTGCATCGTGATGGATGTCGTCCCAAGGCAGCACGGCGATACCGCCGCAACTGGGGGGGCGGTGCAGATAGACCTGGCGGGTGATGCGGTTGAATCGGATGAGCAGGTGGCGGGACGTAAGGCATTCCAGGCGGGTGAAGCGGAAGAGGTATTTGAAGTAGACGTATAGGAAGCTCAATCCGAGCAAAAAATCAAAAGTCGTATATGCGACGTCCCACGCGTCAAGGCTGCTCCAACCAAAGTGAGTAAGGTCAATATGAACTCCCCGGACAGCGCCAGCCATCGGGAGAAAGAACAAAGCGGAAATGAACGTAATGAAGCCTCGCTTTTCTTCCATGCCGCCGCAGCGCATTTCGAGAATAGTGTTGTCGCAAGCGTAGACGGGGCTTCGAATCTTCGCTTTGGAGAAGCGTTGAGCATGCGCGCGATTTTGCTCTGATCGTGCGGGATCTTCGTAGATAGGAGTCGCCTCATAAGGTTCGTCGCTATGGGCATTGATCCAGGTGTCTGATTTGACGTTACTCAGCCAGATGATCCATTCTGTCAAATACACTACAGCAGCTCCAGCAAGGCGCTATACAGTGCAGAGAGTTCTTCGCTGATTTCGCGGAAAGGTGGGTTGCCGTGATAGTCGTAGCCCCGGTAAAGGCAACGTTTGCACCATTTTTCAAGAGCGTCGTCATCGAAGATGCATATTGCCAAAGTGGCGACCAGTCCGACCAACGCACTGCGTAGCAAGACGTTTCGCATGAACAGCAGGACCGCTGGTCGTCCGAGATAGCTGGAAATAGCAGCCGCAAGACCGAGTGCTCCTTGTACCCCGGTGGCTCTAGCCGCCCGCTCAGCCAAGATTCTGAACATGGGCCCGGCGGCCGCGAAAGCGATACTGGACTGGCTGGCTAGGATGGCAAGTCCCGCTGCAAACCTAGTCGAGTAAGCGCGTGACAGCGTTTGCTTGCGCTCCTGCCTAGCGGCGCGTGCGTCCTTCCAGTCATACCCCATCAACACCACCCCACCCACCGCCGCCAACGTGCCACCGACCAGCTTCAGCTGCCCCAGAAAGACCGTCGCTCCCGTACCGGTGACGCTGGCGGCGCTGTAATGCTGCAATACCAACTCCGTCCCGGCCGCCAGTATTTCCGTACCCGCAGCACCCGCAAGCAACCCATGGGCGATCAACTCCCCCGCGCCGCGTTCATCGTCCGGCATATCCCGCACCCGCATTGCAATTAACGCCGCTTCAAAGAACAGCAACCACCTGCTGGCGCGCAGCTTGTAGAAGTCGCTGCGATGGGCGTCCACAAGTTCGGTGGCAAATGCGAATCTGGTGTTCCGGCCAATCTGTGCGCGCAATTGCTTGGGATCCGCGCTACGCCCTAGTTTGGTCAGTTCGTCGATACGCAAGTTCGTGGCCCGCTTGCTGACGCTGGCCGCCAGCCAGCTTCGGGTGATGCCATGGAAGGCCCATTCCTTGCCGGTCGAGCCGTAGCGCAGGGATTGGCGGCCCAGGCTGGAGTACCAGGCCAGGGCGCCACCCGCCAGGTTCGTTTCACCTGCGGCTGACAAGGCTTCGAACAATCCGTTCGCCTTGTCGAATAGATCAGCCAGATGTTGAACGGCGACGAACCCGGCCTGAACCTGCTGGATCATCCTGTCGTTAGACAGAATAGGATCACGCGCCTGGGTTTGCGCTTGAAGGCGCGCTGCGTCCAGCGTGCGTTGCAATTCCGCCTGAATCTCTGTTTGGTTCAGCGCAAAGCCGCGCATCGCCAGGTTGGCGCGGTCGGTCGGGTTTCCCGTCCACCATTGTTCGATCAGATCCGCCGTGCTGGAACATCCGTCCGCGCCCAGCACGCACAAGCCCGTCTGGCCCGCGAAGCGCCAGCCGCTTGTCAGATCCCGGTCGTCGTAGACGTCCAGCGCGCTCAGCAGTTGTTCGCTGGTGAGCCAGCGTTCGTGATCCTTGGCGCGCTTGGCACCGACGTTTTCGGCGGCCGCCGACACGGCGTCGAACGTCGTTAACTCCACGTCCATGTCTGCCACGCGCACCGCCTGCCCCGGTTTTGCCGGAGACAGATATTTGCTGTCGAACCTGCGCCGGTACTCCCCGCTGTCCAGCTTCGCCTGGACCTTGGCGCGCATCGCGTCTTCGAACTGGGTGATGTATTGGTCTGCTGCGCTGTCCCAGCGTTCACGCTCGTCGTCGTTCAAGATCCAGTTGCGGCCCACCGCCATGCCGGGGTCGTAAACCCTGGCTCGCTCGATGTCGATGAAATGTTGGGCTTCCAGCGCCGCCGAGCGGGTTTCGAACTGCTGCTTGACGTCGAGAAATGCCTGGGCCACCAAGACCTTGCGCTGGTTCTCGACGCCTTTGCCGTCCTTCTTGTCCAAGTGCCGCTGCACGGCTTCATAGGCGTCGTTGCGCCAGCTATTGAGCTGCTGCGTGATCCCGATGGCGTCGTGCAGCACGATGCCAAAGCCGCGAGCACGGCGTGCGCTTTCCTTCAGATCCAGGGCGACGATTTGGCGCGCGTAGCGGTTCTCGGGATCGGAATAAAGCTGGCCTGCCAGGACGGACGCGGTGTCAGGCTGATCTTGCGCGATGGCGTCCGCCAGCGTGTCGTCGATGATGCTGGGGTCCAGCACGTCCGGCGTACGCGAGCACGACATCAGCAGCTTTCGGATATCGAAGTTCTGTAGTTGATTGCGTAGCGGGCTGAAGCTGGATATCAAGTCCAGCATGCGCTTGGTCAAGGGATCGGGCGTGAACAGCGCGCGAAGTTCTTCGATGTCTTCGGGGGCTTTCAGGCACACGGTCCAGGCACCGGGGCCGCTTTCGGCCGGGCCGTGCAGATCGTGCACACGGGCTGTGGGCTCATGGATCGGCTCAAGAGCGTGATGCTGGGGCGCATAGGGAAGACACGCTTGAACAGACCGGTGTCATAGGTGCGATAGGCACTTTCGCAGAACCAGTCCTTCATGTAGCGCTTCGTGAACAGGTACAGATAGCCTCTGCGCATCGTGCGTACGGCATAGCGCGCGTGCTTGCCCTGTAGCGGCGGAAAATCGGCGACAAGGTGGGGCGGTAGCGCAGGCGCCAAGGTATCCAGGCCCGGGCCGGCGTCGGTCACAACGGCATAGCGCAGGGGCAAGATGGCGACTTCGCTCTTGCACGCGACCACGGCGCTGGGGCCCGCGTCGCAGCGCGTCTGATCAGCGATGCGGAGAATTTCCGGTACCAGGGATTCCAGACTGGGTTCGGTCGTCATGGTCGAAGCGGGAACAGCCGCTACAGGAAGGAGTAAAACCCACCATGTTCCCTTGCTTGCAGGCGTGTATCTATAGGAGGATTACGAAATCGTGGCCAATCAGCGCTACGCGGCCCCTTCGGGATTTTTCCAGCCTCCCCATCGCCCGATTCGCTCGATTCGCCCTTGCAACCTACTTGCACCGTTCGCGGCGAGGCCACGTACCCGCCCTAAAAAAATGCCGCCCTTCAAGGACGGCATTTCATGTCAGACGCGCACCGACGCCAGTCACGCTGATGAGAGGCGCCTCAGTGCAATATCTGGCTCAGGAACAGCTGTGTCCGCTCGTTCCGCGGGTTATCGAAGAACGCATCCGGGTTGTTCTGCTCGATGATTTCCCCGCGGTCCATGAAGATAACGCGGTTGGCGACCTTGCGCGCAAAGCCCATTTCGTGCGTCACGCAGATCATCGTCATGCCGCTTTCCTGGGCCAGCGTCACCATCACGTCCAGCACTTCCTTGACCATTTCGGGGTCCAGCGCCGAGGTGGGCTCGTCGAACAGCATGACCTTCGGGTTCATGCACAAGGACCGCGCAATCGCCACGCGCTGCTGCTGGCCGCCCGACAACTGGCCTGGAAACTTCTTGGCCTGATCCGGGATGCGCACGCGTTCCAGGTACTTCATCGCCGTGGCCTCGGCCTGCGCGCGCGGCTGTTTGAGCACCCACATGGGTCCCAGCGTCAGGTTCTCCAGCACCGTCAGGTGCGGGAACAGGTTGAAGTGCTGGAACACCATGCCCACTTCGCGGCGGATGGTCTCGATGTGCTTGAGGTCGTTGGTCAGCTCGGTGCCGTCAACAATGATCTGCCCTTGCTGGTGTTCTTCCAGCCGGTTGATGCAGCGGATCATGGTGGACTTGCCCGAGCCCGACGGGCCGCACACCACGATGCGTTCACCGGGCGCGACGTCCAGGTTGATGTTGCGCAGCACGTGGAACTGGCCGTACCACTTGTTCACGCCCTGCAATCGAATAATGGAATCCGACATGCTTGGTCTCCGTAAGGTTTACCGGGGGCTACGCGGCGCAATCAGCGCGCGTGCCCGGTGGCCAGGCGCTTTTCCAGCGCTTGACTGTATTTGGACATGGAATAGCAAAAGGCGAAGTAGATCAGCGAGATAAAGAGATAAGCCTCTACCCCGAAACCTCGCCACGCCGCGTCGGACAGGGCCGCCTTGGCCGCCAGCGTCAAATCGAAAATGCCGATGATGACAACCAGCGACGTGTCCTTGAACAGGCTGATGAAAATACCGACGAGCGGCGGAATCACGATCTTCAGCGCTTGCGGCAGGATGATCTTGCGCATCTGCTGCCAGTAATTCAGGCCCAGCGAATCGGCGCCTTCATACTGCCCCTTCGGAATGGCCTGCAAGCCGCCGCGAACCGTTTCCGCGATGTAGGCGGCGGCGAACATGATGATGGCGATCTGCGCGCGCAGCAGCTTGTCGATGGTGAAGCCTTCCGGCAGGAACAAGGGCAGCATCACCGACGACATGAACAGCAGGCTGATCAGCGGCACGCCGCGTATCAGTTCGATGTACACGACGCACAGCGCCTTGATGGCGGGCATTTTCGAACGCCGGCCCAGGGCCAGCATTACGCCGATAGGAAAGGCAAACGCAATGCCGAACGTGGCCAGGATCAGCGTCAACGGCAGGCCGCCCCAGCGCGAGTTCTCGACATACGTCAGGCCGAACACGCCGCCCCACATCAACAGCGCCACGGCCGTCAGGCCGGCCGTCCAGATCAGCGCCAGCTTGCCATTCCAGAAGCGGCGCATGCCGCTGCACGCGATCACGCCAACCAGGATCAGCGTCGCGATCAGCGGCCGCCATTGCTCGTCGAACGGATAGGTGCCGAACAGAATCAGCCGGTGCTTTTCAACGATGAACGCCCAGCAGGCGCCGCCGACGGACGCGCGGCATTCCATGGCATTGGTGGCGGTGAAATTGGCCTTCAGGAAAGCCCATTCCACCAGCGCCGGCAGCGACATCAACAAAAACCAGGCCAGCAGTACCGTGATCAGCATATTCAGCGGCGACGAAAACAGGCGCGACCGTACCCAGGCCCACGCGCCCACCTGGGTGCTGGGCGGGGGCAGGGCGTCGGTGAAGGAATGCGTAGTGCTGCTCATATCAACGCTCCACCAGCGCGATGCGCTTGTTGTACCAATTCATGAATATCGAGATCGACAGGCTGACCGTCAGGTAGGCGCCCATGATGATGAGGATGCCTTCGATGGCCTGACCGGTCTGGTTCAGCGTGGTGTTCACGACCGACACGATGTCCGGATAGCCGATGGCAACCGCCAGCGAACTGTTCTTGAGCAGGTTCAGGTATTGGCTGGTCATCGGCGGGATGATCACGCGCAAGGCCTGCGGCAGCACCACCAGCCGCAGCACTTTCGCGCGTGGCAGGCCCAACGAACCGGCCGCTTCCCACTGGCCGTTGTTGACGGCCTGGATGCCCGAACGCACCACTTCGGCGATGAACGCCGAGGTGTAGACGGTAAGACCCAGGAACAGGGCGACGAATTCCGGCGACAGGGTCAGCCCGCCGACGAAGTTGAAGCCCTTTAACGCCGGCATGTCCAACGTCAGCGATGCACCGCCCGCCAGCCAGCCCACGATGGGCAAGCCGATCAGCAAGCCGATGGCGGCGCGGCCCAGCGGAAACGCGCGCCCCGTGGCTTCCTGGCGCTTGGTGCCCCAGTGGCCCAGGAACAGAATCGCCACGATCGCCAGCGCCAGGCCGCCCAGCACCCAGTCCAGCGACGCGCCTTCCAGCCCGGGCACTTTCAGGCCCCGGTTGGAAATGAACACGCCCGGCAAGGGGTTGTGCGCCTGGCGCGGGCCGGGCATGTTTTCGGTGATCAGCGCATACCAGAAGAACAGTTGCAGCAAGAGCGGCACGTTGCGCATCACCTCGACGTACACCGAGGTGATTTTCTTGACGAGCCAGTTCTTCGACAGGCGGCCGACGCCGATGAAAACGCCCAGTATCGTCGCGGCGACCAGCGCCAGCAGGCCCACGCGTAGCGTGTTCAACACGCCCACGAAGATCGCGCGGCCATAGGTGTCGGCCGGGCCGTAGGCGATGACGGATTCGCCAATCGCAAAGCCTGCCTCGCGGTCCAGGAAGCCGAACCCCGTGGCGATGTTGCGCATCGACAGGTTGTGCAGCGTGTTGTGCACCAGGAACCAAACGCCGGCCCCGACCAGCGTCAGGGCCAGCACCTGGTAGACCAGCGCGCGCGTGGCCGGGTCGTTCCAGGAAACCCGGTGCGCGGGCCGCGGCGCCGGGGATAGCGCGGTGTGCTTGGCCACGACTTAGTCCGCCATCAAGACTTTGACGGCCGCTTCCAGGCGGTCCATGCCTTGTTCGATGACTTCGGTGGACGTCGCGAACGAGAACCGCACGTAGGGCGACAAGCCGTACGAGCCGCCGTCGATCACGGCAACGCCGGCTTCGCGCAGGAAGAACAGGCTGACGTCCAGGTCCGTCTTCAGTTCGCCGGCCGGGCCGATGCGGCCGATCAGGCCTTGCACGTTGGCGTACACGTAGAAGGCGCCGTCGGGCATGGCGCACGAAATGCCGGGAATGGCGTTCAGGCGGCGCACGATCAGGTCGCGTCGCGCCTTGAAGATGTCGACCATCTGCGTCACGCTGGACTGGTCGCCTTCCAGGGCGGCCTGCGCGGCCACTTGCGAGATCGCGCTGGGGCACGAGGTGCTTTGCGACATGACCGTGCTCATGGCCTTGATCAGCTCGGCCGGGCCCGCACCGTAGCCCACGCGCCAGCCCGTCATGGCGTAGGACTTGGACATGCCGTTGACGATCAGCGTGCGGCCGATCAGTTGCGGCTCGACCTGCACGGGCGAGGCGTGCGCCTGGCCGCTATAGCAGAAGGGCGCGTAGATTTCGTCGCTAAGAATCCAGACGTGCGGATGGCGCACCAGCACGTCGGTCAGCGCGCGCAGTTCGGCGGCGCTGTAGACGGCGCCGCTGGGGTTGCTGGGCGAATTCAGGATCAACCAGCGCGTGCGCGGCGTGATGGCGGCTTCCAGCGTGGCGGCGTCCAGCTTGAACCCTTGCGATTCCGGGCCGGTCACAACCACGGGCTTGCCTTCGTTCAGCAGCACCATGTCGGGGTAAGACACCCAGTACGGCGCGCACACGATCACTTCGTCGCCCGGTTCCAGGCTGGCCGTCAACGCGGCGCCGATGATCTGCTTGGCGCCCGCGCCCACGGTGATCTGGTCCATGCCGTAGGACACGCCCAGGCCCAGTTGCAGGCTGTTGGCGATGGCGCGGCGCAGGCCCACGGTGCCGTTCGGGCTGGTGTAGCGGATGTCGCCGCTGGCGATGGCGTCCTGGCCGGCGCGCGCGATGTGGGCGGGCGTGGGCATGTCGGGCTCGCCCAACGTGAAGTCGGCGATCTCGCGGCCCTGGCGGCGCAGTTCGTCGACGACGATCTTGGCAGCCATGCTGGGCGAGGGTTTGATCTGTTTCAGGCGGGCATTGACGATGCTGTTCATGATTACAACGTAAAAAGGGCAAACCAGGCCGTGCGATGGCCGGGCTTGCGGGTAAAGAGAAAAGCGGCTTTGCACCAGGGCGAAGTCGCGCAAGGGCGGGATGCCGCGACGGCGGGTATTGCCAGAGTGCGGTTGCGCCGTCGCTAAGGCGAAGCAGGTGGCGCTTAACGCACCGGCCAGCCGTACATCAGGCCGCCTTGGGTCCACTGCTTGTTCAGGCCGCGTTCCAGCTTCAGCGGGCTGTCCTTGCCCATGGCGCGGTCATAGCTTTCGCCGTAGTTGCCCACCTGCTTGATGATGTTGTAGGCCCACTTATCGTCCAGCCCCAGGTTCTTGCCCATGCCCGGGGTCACGCCCAGGATGCGCTGCACGTTCGGGTTGGTGCTCTTGAGCATGTCGTCCACGTTTTTGGACGTGATGCCGTATTCCTCGGCTTCCAGCATCGCGTTCAGCGACCAGCGCACCACGTTGAACCACTGTTCGTCGCCCTGGCGAACCATCGGGCCCAAGGGTTCCTTGGACAGGTTTTCGGGCAGGATTTCCCAGTCTTCCGGCTTGGCCAGGCGCGTGCGCATGTTGGCGGCGGTGTTGGACTTGTCGTTGGTATAGGCATCGCAACGGCCCGATTCCAGCAGGCGGAAGTTTTCGTCGTAGTTCTCGACCAGCACGGGCTTGAACGTCAGGCCGCGGCTGCGGAAGTAGTCGGCCAGGTTCAGCTCGGTGGTGGTGCCGGGCTGCACGCAGATCGTCGCGCCGTCCAGTTCCTTCACGGTTTTCACGTTCATGGACTTCTTGACGATCAGGCCCTGCGCGTCATAGAAGTTCACGCCCACGCCGATCAGGCCCAGCGTGGTGTCGCGGGTCAGCGTCTGCGTGGTGTTGCGCGACAGCATGTCGATTTCGCCGGACTGCAAGGCGGTGAACTTGGCTTGCGCGGTCAACACATTGCCCTTGACCTTCGAAGCGTCGCCGAACATGGCGGCCGCGACGGCGCGGCACATGTCCACGTCCAGCCCCGTCCATTCGCCCTTGCTGTCCAACACCGAGAAGCCGGGAATGCCGGCAAAGCCGCACTGCAAGAAACCCTTTTTCTTGACGGCATCGAACGTCACGCCGGCTTGCGCGCCAGAGGCGGCGCACAGCAAAGTCGCCGCAACGGCGGTGGTCAGAAACTTACGCATGGAGAATGCTCCTGGGGAGGGGGTCGAAAACGCTTGGAATAAGCGAAAGGGAAAGCGGGGTCCGTCGCGCAGGCGCAGCCGATCGCCGGCCGGGGCCGGGCGGGTAGGGCACGCGAAGGCGCGAAGGAAAGGGAAGCGGGCCCGGAACGGGCGCGGTTGACCGGCTCAGGCGCTCAGGTCAGGGGGTGTGCCGATGGATACGCGTCGTGTAGCGCTGGAACGTCGTGCGTAGAGATAGGATCGGACTCATCGGCGGTACTTGTACAACGAGGGTCATAACGAAAGTCATGCTTGGACGGCGCTTGGGCGAGCCTGGGCCGGCAAAACCGGCATGCGCGCAATCCGTCAAGTCATGAGACGTATGATGGCAGCTGTCATACAAGCTAGCAAGTAAGGGGATTCCCGTAATTTCCGTGCCGGGCAGTGACAACGCCGGCACGGTTTCCCCCAGGCAGGCGGCCTATTGCGCGGGCGCCTGCGACAGCAGCTTGCGGTATCGGGCGATGCTGTCGCCCAGGTGGCGGGCCATGGCGGCGCGCGCGGCACCGGGGTCGCGGCGCATGATGGCGGTCAGGATGGCCTCGTGTTCGCGCACGTTGCGGGTTTCGTAGGTTTCGAGCTCTTCGGGGGTCTTGCCGCCGTGCTTGATGTTCAAGTCCAGCATGACGTCGCGCACCGCCGCGCGCAGCAGCGCGGGAAAGTGCGGGTTGTTGGACGCCTTGGCAATGGACAGGTGGAACTCGTAGTCGGCCTTGACGGCGGCTTCCATGTCGCGCGTGGCGCGGTTGAACGCGTCGAACGCTTCCACGATGCCGCTCAGGTCCGAGGCGCTGCGGCGCTCGGCCGCCAGGCCACAGGCTTCGACCTCAAGCCCGGCGCGCAACTCCATGATGTGCAGGGCCCAGCGCGGGTCGGTAGCGGGTTCGATGACAAAGTCGATGGGCTTTTCGCGGTCTTCGGTGACGAATACGCCGATGCCGGGCTTGCTGACCAGCCGGCCGCTCAGGCGCATCGACGCAACCGCTTCGCGGATGACCGTGCGGCTGACGTTGAATTCATCGCACAGCGCATGTTCCGACGGCAGCTTGTCGCCGGCGCGATAGGTGCGGGCGTCCAGGCGCTTGTTCAGTTCCTGGATGACCACGTCTGTCAGGCGCGAACGCTGGCGGGGCCGGGCGGGAGTTTCCATCGTCTCTCTTATAGGGTGGGGCAGTTGCAGCGGGCTTTAGGCCCGCGTCCGGAGCCGCAAGTGTACGCTTTCCGGGCATCGCGGCCGCTTGTACGAAGGGGCGATCGAGGCCGCGATGAAGGCCAGGACAAGGCGCGGACCCGGGGCTTTTACGCCGACACGGCAACGGTAAGGTCGTTCAGAACATCAACCTGTATGACAACATACAGGCTGAGTATTCAGCAATGCCTCGTTGCGCGGGATGCGTAAGCAAAAAAAACGCCCTCAAACCAGAGGGCGTTCTTTCTCAGCCGAGCGGCGGGTACGTGGCCGCGTGGTTACTGCGGGCCAAGCTTCTTGATCAGAGCGTTAAGCATTTCCATTTCTTCGCCCGTCAGGTCGGTCAGCGGCGCGCGCACCGGGCCGGCGTCGTGGCCGACCAGCTTGGCGCCGGCCTTGACGATGCTGACGGCGTAGCCGGCCTTGCGGTTGCGGATTTCCAGGTACGGCAGGAAGAAATCATCCAGCAAGCGGTTGGTGGTGTCCGAGTCCCCGGCGGCAATGGCGCGGTAGAAATCCATGGCGGTCTTGGGCACGAAGTTAAAGACGGCCGACGAATACACCGGCACGCCCAGCGCGCGGTAGGCGGCGGCATAGACTTCGGCCGTGGGCAGGCCGCCCAGGTACGAAAAGCGGTCGCCCATCTTGCGGCGGATGCGCACCATGGCTTCGATGTCGCCAATGCCGTCCTTGAAACCGACCAGGTTCGGGCAGCGTTCGGCCAGGCGTTCCAGGCTGTCGGCCGACAGGCGGGACTGGGCACGGTTGTAGACGATGACGCCGATCTTGATGGACTTGCAGACTTCTTCCACGTGCGCGGCGATGCCGTCTTGCGAGGCTTCGGTCAGGTAGTGCGGCAGCAGCAGGATGCCCTTGGCGCCCTGGCGCTCGGCTTCTTGTGCGTAGGCGATGGCGGTGCGGGTGGGGCCGCCGGCGCCGGCCAGGATCGGCACCTTGCCGGCGCAGGTCTGCACGGCGGTGCGGATGACGTCGGAATATTCCTGGGGCGCCAGGGAGAAGAACTCGCCAGTGCCGCCTGCGGCGAACAGCGCGGTGGCGCCATACGGGGCCAGCCATTCCAGGCGCGCGGCGTAGGTCTTGGCGTTGAAATCGCCGTTCTGGTCAAAGTCCGTCACGGGGAAGGACAGCAAACCTTCCGATACGATTTCTTTGAGTTCCTGGGGAGTCGTCATGCCTGTCATCCAATAAAAAAAGGAGGGGGTAGAACCATGGGACGGCCTGGAAAAATCCTTGGCCTGGAGTAGATGTATGTCATCGTACAACATACAACCCGTACGATGCAACGGCAGCGAAAATTCTATGTGGCCCCTATGAGACACCGCCTACAGAGGCACCACGAATTCGGAATTACCCTAGATTGAAACGCGGTCCTCCAACGAAGTATTCTCCTTTTTCCATAAGTCGTACGACAACGTACAAGACCACAAGACCCCTAGGAGACAAGCTTGAAGGCATTCCCCCTGCTGCGCCGCACGTTCGCCGCTTTGGCCCTGACCACCCTGGCCGCCGCCTCGGCCCATGCCGCCGACGACTGGCCGCGCGCCAAGCCCATCACCCTGGTGGTGCCATTTGCAGCGGGTGGCACCTCGGACATTCTTGGGCGCCTCATTGCACAGGAACTCGGTGCCAGCCTGAGCCAGACCGTGCTGGTGGAAAACAAGGGCGGCGCGGGCGGTGTGCTGGGCGCCGACGCCGTCGCGCGCGCCAAGCCGGACGGCTACACGCTGCTGCTGGGCACCATCGCCACGCACGCCATCAACCCGTCGTTGTTGCCCGGCATCAACTACAACGCCGCCCGCGATTTTGCGCCGGTGATCTTGCTGGGCAGCATTTCGAACGTGCTGCTCGTCGGCGCAAACCAGCCGTACAAAACTGTGCAGGACGTGGTGGCGGCCGGCAAGGCCAACCCCGACACCATCGCCTTCGGCTCGGCCGGGCAAGGCACGTCGCAGCATCTTTCCGGCGAGGTGTTCAAGCAATTGACCGGGGCGCATCTGACGCATGTGCCGTATCGGGGCAGCGCGCCGGCCATCCAGGATTTGATCGGCGGCCAGATTCCCAGTTCGTTCGAAACCGCGCTGGTTGCCTTGCCCTACGTTCAAAGCGGCAAGGTGCGCGCGCTGGCAGTCACGTCCGCCAAGCGCACCGACGTCATGCCCGATGTGCCGACCATGCAGGAGGCGGGTGTCGCGGGCTTTGACGTCAGTAGCTGGCAGGCCATCTACGCGCCTGCCAACACGCCGCCCGCCGTTGTCGACCGATTGAACCAGACCATTGCGGCCATCATCGCCAAGCCCGACGTCAACGCCAAGATGAAGGCGCTCGGCCTGGCCTACACGCCGAATACGCCCGCGCAATTCACGGCGTTCCAGACCGGTGAGCAGGCCAAATGGGCCAAGATCATCGCGGACGGCAAGCTGCGGGTTCAGTAAGGCAATCCAGCGGCAAAGCGGTGGCGCGGGGCGTAGTCGCGGCTCGCGTTTCGCCGCGCGGGCAGGGTGGACGGTTTCAGCACCGTTCCACATGTTGAGACGCGTTCAAAACAGGTATAGTCCAGCGCTTAAGGCCGTTAGCCACGACCGCGCCTCGTTCATGTTCCGGGGCCGCCGCGTCGTCGGGCAGCGGCACTCGCCCCTACCTTGAACCGCCACCGCTACCATGCCGAAATCGTCGTCGCAGCCTGCCAACCGTTCTGCCTTTCCTCGGACTTTGTTGGTCGGATTCCTGACGGCCGCGCTAGCCACTTTGGTGATCGCCTTCGTCAATGTGCGTTCTACCGACAGCCGCACCGAAGCCGTCAAGGCAATGGACCGCAGCACGGAAACGTTGCGCCAGCTCAGCCTGTTCAATTCGGCCGTCAAGGATGCCGAGATCGGCCAGCGCGGGTACCTGCTTACGGGCGAACTGCCTTACCTGCAACCGTATTTGCGGGCGCTGCCGCTGATTGAACAGCGGCTGGCCATCATCAAGGCCGCCACGTCCGACGACCCTTCGCAGCGCCGCATCGTCAACGACATCGAAGGCATCACCCGCCAGAAGCTCGAAGAGCTGCGCGAAACCATCGACATGCAAAAGGCCGGCAACGCGGAAGGCGCCATGGCCATGGTGCGCACCGACGCGGGCAAGGACGCGATGGACCGGCTGCGCGAGCTGGTCAGCGACCTTTATGCGCGGCAGATGGAAGAGCTGGCCGCTGGGCGCGACGCCTGGGCGTCGGCGGCCATCACGTCGGCCTATTACTCGTGGGGCGGCTCGATCCTGTTGCTGGCGCTGATTGCGCTGTCGGCCGGCATGACCGTGCGTGAATACCAGGCCAAGGCGAGGCAGTCGTGGGTTACCACCGGTTTGTCGGGTCTCAGCATGCGCTTGCAGGGCGACTTGCGCCTGGATGAAATCGGCAAGCGTTCGCTGGATTATCTGGCCGAGTACCTGGGCGCAGAGGTGGGCGCGGGCTACGTGGTGG
Source organism: Achromobacter sp. RT286_PF (assembly GCF_059760425.1). Classification (NCBI taxonomy): domain Bacteria; kingdom Pseudomonadati; phylum Pseudomonadota; class Betaproteobacteria; order Burkholderiales; family Alcaligenaceae; genus Achromobacter; species Achromobacter sp. RT286_PF. The sequence goes on along the minus strand of NZ_JCBAMR010000023.1, from coordinate 72,716 downwards.
ATCGCGCCACCGGCGAACTTGAACTGTTCGGCGGGTTCGCCTTGCCCCCCGAGCGACTGGCACGCAAAATCTTGCCGGCTGAAGGGCTGACCGGCCAGGCCGTCACGTCGCGCCGCCTGCTGCATGTGCGCGACGTGCCGGCAGGCCATCTGGAATTGGCGTCCGCCGTGGGCCGTTCCAACCCGGCCGAACTGGTGCTGGCGCCGGCCATGATGAACGGCCGCGTCTACGCCGTAATCGAACTGGGCTTCAACCATCCGGTGGGTGAAGTGGAACGCGGCCTGCTGGAAGGCGCCTCGGAAATGCTGGCCTCGGCCATCCGCTCCGGCCAGGACCGTACCCGCCTGGAAGCGCTGCTGGAAGAAACCCAGCGTCAGGCCGAAGAGTTGCAAACCCAGCAGGAAGAACTGCGCGTCAGCAACGAAGAGCTTGAGCAGCAAAGCCGTATCCTGCAGGAATCGCAGGCGCGCATGGAATTGCAGCAGACCGAGCTTGAGCAGACCAATACCAACCTGGAAGCGCAGGCCGAACAACTGCTGCGGGTGCAGGGCGCGCTGACCGAGAAGGCCCGCCAACTGACGCAGGCCAGCCAGTTCAAGAGCGAGTTCCTGGCCAACATGAGCCACGAGCTGCGCACGCCGCTTAATTCCACGCTGATCCTGGCCAAGCTGCTGTCGGACAACAAGCCCGGCAACCTCAGCACCGAACAGGTCAAGTACGCGCAAACCATCTACGCCGCCGGCAGCGACCTGCTGACGCTGATCAACGACATCCTGGACCTGGCCAAGATCGAGGCCGGGCAAGCCACGATGGAAGTCGAGCAGGTGACCATCGCCTCGACCCTGCAACGCCTGCTGGAACCCCTGCGGCCGATGGCGCTGGAAAAGGGCCTGGCGCTGGAATTGGATATCGACTCCGCCGTCCCGCCGGCTATGCACACCGACCCCAAGCGCCTGGGCCAGGTGCTGAAGAACCTGTTGTCGAACGCGCTGAAATTCACCGAGCGCGGCACGGTGGCGCTGCGCGTTTCGCGCGCGGGCCGCGACCGCCTGCTTTTTGCGGTGCACGACACCGGCATCGGCGTGCCGGCCGAGCAGCAAGAGCTGATCTTCGAAGCGTTCCGGCAGGCAGACGGCAGCACGCATCGCAAGTACGGCGGCACGGGGCTGGGGCTGTCGATCTCGCGCGATCTGGCCGAACTGCTGGGCGGCAAGCTGACCGTGGCCAGCACACCGGGGCAGGGCAGCGTTTTCACGCTGGAAGTGCCGGTGCGCCTGGAAAACGCGCCGCCCGCGCAAACGCGTAGCAGCGTGGCGCCGTTTCCCCGCATCGCCAAGCCGGTGTATGCCGCGGTCGAAACGCGGCAGTCGCCGGCGGCCGCCAAGGTGCCCGATACCCCCGCGCCCGCCGGCGACAGTGACAGCGCCGAGCCGGAACGCAGCATTCTCGTCATCGAGGACGACGAGCGCTTTGCCGGCATTCTTGCCGACCTGGCCCGCGAAATGGGCTTTGGCTGCCTGACGGCGCACACCGCCACCGACGGCCTGGAGCTTGCGACGCAAAAGCGCCCCAACGCCATCGTGCTGGACGTGAACCTGCCTGATTTTTCCGGGCTAGGCGTCCTGGATCAACTGAAACGCAACCCGCAAACGCGCCACATCCCCGTGCACGTGGTGTCGGTAGCGGACTACGCGCAGGAAGCCATGGGCCGGGGCGCCGTCGGCTACGCCCTCAAGCCCGTCAAGCGCGAAGAGCTGGTGGAAGCCTTGCGGCGCCTGGAAGCCAAGTTCACCCAACACGTGCGACGCGTGCTGGTGGTGGAAGACGACGACCGCCAACGCGAAAGCGTGCGCCAGCTGCTGGCGCGTAACGATGTCGAAATCGTGCCCGCCGCCACTGCTGCCGCGGCGCTGGAACTGCTGCGCGGCACCACGTTCGATTGCGTGGTGATGGACTTGAACCTGCCCGACATCAGCGGCTATGAGTTGCTGGAGCAGATGGCCGAGCAGGAAAGCGTGTCGTTTCCGCCGGTCATCGTGTACACGGGCCGCGCGCTGTCGCGCGATGAAGAGCAGCACCTGCGCCGTTTCTCGAAGTCCATCATCATCAAGGATGCGCGTTCGCCCGAACGCCTGCTGGACGAAGTGACGCTGTTCCTGCACCAGGTTGAAGCCGAACTGCCCCCCGAGCATCGTCAGATGCTGGAGCTGGCCCGCAGCCGCGATTCCACGCTGGAAGGCCGTACGGTGCTGGTGGTGGAAGACGACGTGCGCAACGTGTTCGCCCTGTCCAGCATTCTTGAGCCTACCGGCCTGCGCGTGGAAATTGCGCGCAACGGCCGCGAGGCGCTGGATGCGCTGGAGCGCGCCGGTTCGGACGGCATGGCCGCGATCGACCTGGTCCTGATGGACATCATGATGCCGGAGATGGATGGCTACACGGCGATGCGTCACATCCGCAACCGGCCGGAATGGCGGCGCCTGCCGATCATTGCGCTGACCGCCAAGGCCATGAAGGACGACCAGGAGAAATGCCTGGCGGCCGGCGCCAACGACTACATCGCCAAGCCTCTTGATGTTGAACGCTTGCTGTCCCTGGTGCGCGTCTGGATGCGCAGCTAACGCCGCGTCCGCGCTTTTTTACGCTGAACACCACCATGCCTGCCTCTGCCAAAGCGCGTATTGCCGACATCGAGCAGCGTCTGCTGCTTGATGCGATTTACCACCACTACCACTACGATTTTCGGGAGTACGCGCAGGCGTCCCTGAAGCGGCGGCTGCAAACCGCGCTGACCCAGTTCGGCTGCAAGACGCTATCGCAGTTGCAAGACCGGGTGCTGCATGAACCGGCGGTATTCACCGCGCTGTTGCAGTTCCTGACCGTGCAGGTCAGCGACATGTTTCGCGACCCCGGCTACTTTCAGGCGCTGCGCACCGAGGTCATTCCCATCCTGCGTACCTACCCGTCGATCAAAGTGTGGGTGGCCGGATGCAGCGCCGGCGAAGAGGTCTATTCGCTGGCCATTCTGTTGGCCGAAGAGGGCTTGCTGGACCGCGCGCTGATCTACGCCACCGACATCAACCCGCATGCGCTGCGCGCCGCCGAGCAAGGCGTGTTCGACCTGGACCGCGTAGCCGCGTTTTCCAGCAACCACGCGCGCTCGGGCGGGTTGAGCTCGCTGTCTGACTACTACACGGCTCGATACGGACGGGTGGTGTTCGACAAGCGGCTGCGCGAACACATGGTATTTTCCGATCACAGCCTGGCCACTGACAGCGTGTTCGCCGAAGTGCACTTGATATCGTGCCGCAACGTGCTTATCTACTTCGAGCGCGACTTGCAAAACCGCGCGCTGGGCTTGTTCCATGAAGCACTGGTGCACCGCGGCTTTCTTGGCCTGGGCTCGCGCGAATCGCTGCGGTTCACGGGGCAGGCCGACAACTTTGACGACTTTGTGCTTGAAGAACGCATCTACCGCAAAAAGGCGGGGCTGTGAGCTCGGGCGCGCCGACCCTTCCGGCAAGCGCGGCGGCAAGCGCGGCGGCAAGGACGCCGTCGGGCCCGTGGGACGCCATCGTCATCGGCGGCTCGTCGGGCGCGCTTGACGCGCTGAACGTGCTGATTCCCGCCTTGCCGGCGCGCCTGTGCGCGGCCGTGATCATCGTGCTGCATTTGCCGCGCGACCGACGCAGCCTGCTGGTGGATATTTTTCGTGAACGCTGCGCCTTGCCCGTGCTGGAGGCGGAAGATCAGCTTTGGATACAGCCGGGTCATCTGTACTTCGCGCCGCCGGATTACCACCTGTTGGTGGACCAGGGGCCGCGATTGGCGTTGTCGGTCGGCGCGCCCGTGTATTTTTCACGGCCGTCGATTGACGTCTTGTTTGATTCGGCTGCCGACTGCTATGGCGACCGGCTGATGGGCATCCTGCTTTCCGGCGCGAACGAGGACGGCGCGCAGGGCCTGGCTGCCATTCATGCCGCCGGCGGTCGCACCGTGGTGCAGTCGCCGTCGTCCGCCTCAATGCCCACCATGCCGCAAGCGGCGTTGGCCCGGCACGCGGTTGATGACCAACTGGCCCCCGACGAGATCGCCGCGATGCTTGCCCGCTTGCCGACGCAGCCCGTGCTGTAACCCTAAACCGCTTTGACACCATGTTCCTGACATCTGCCAAACCGCAAGAAGAAAGAATCAAATGCCTGCTCGTCGACGACATTCCCGAAAATCTGATCGCGCTGGAAGCGCTGCTGCAAAATGAAAAGATCCAGGTGCTCAAGGCCCAATCCGGACCCGAAGCGCTTGAACTGCTGCTGAACCACGGCGACGTCGCGCTGGCGCTGCTGGACGTGCAGATGCCTGACATGAACGGATTCGAGCTGGCCGAACTGATCCGGGGCAGCGAGCGCACGCGCCACATTCCGCTGATCTTCATCACCGCCGGTTCGCGCGAGCACAACTGGCAGTTTCGCGGCTATGAAAGCGGCGCCGTGGATTTTCTGTACAAGCCCATCGACCCGCACATGCTGCGCATGAAGGCAAACGTCTTTTTCGAGTTGCATGAGCGCAAGCGCGCGCTGGCGCAGCAGCTGGAAGAGCGCACCGAAGCCTTGCGGATCAACGAGATGTTCATGGCGGTGTTAAGTCATGACCTGCGCACGCCCTTGCAGTCGATCGTGATGGGGGCGTCCCTGTTGCAGCGGCAGACGGACCCCGGCCGCGTGGCGGGCCTGGCCCAGCGCATGTTGCAAAGCAGCGAGCGCATGGCGCGGTTGATCGAAGACCTGCTGGACGTTACGCGTATCCGGCAGGCGGGCGGCTTGACGCTGGCCTCGGCCCAGCAGCGCATGGATGCACTGGTGCGCCGCACCGTGGACGAAGCGCAGACGGGCCGGCCCGACCGGCAGATCGAATGCGAATTCGTGGGCGACATGGCGGGCGTCTGGGACGGCGACCGCCTGTGCCAGGTGTTTGCCAACCTGATCGGCAACGCCCTGCATCATGGCGACCGCGACATCCCGGTGCATGTGCACGCCGACGGCACAGTGGCCGACCGCGTCACGGTCACGGTCAGCAACGGCGGCACGATTCCACCGGCGTTGCTGCCGCACCTGTTCAATCCCTTTCGCAGCGGCGAGCGTCGGGCTGACAGCCACAACGGGCTGGGGCTAGGCTTGTTCATCGCGCAGCAGATCGTGCTGAGCCATCACGGCCGCATCGGCGCCGAATCGCGTAACGGCGTGACGCGCTTCCGGGTGGACCTGCCGCGCGACAGCCAGCGCGGCGCGCCGGCGTAGATCGAAGCCGGTGCAGATTGAACTCGGCGTAGATCGAAGCCGGTGCAGATCGTACCCGGCGCGGACCAGACCCCGGCGTGGGTCAGAACTCGGCCGAGACCGACAGCAGCACCGTGCGCGGTGCGCCGACGGTCAAGCCTTCCCGCGCGGCCGACTGCCAGTAGTTCTTGTTGAACACGTTTTCCACCGTCGCTCGCACCACCATCGGCGTGCCGCTGGCGTTGAACGCGTAGCGCGCGCCCAGATCAAAGCGGGTCCAGCCGGGGATCGTCTGCGTGTTGCCCACGTCGACATACTGCTGGCTGGTGCGCAACATGCGCGCCGTGACGGTCAGGCCGGGCAGAAAGGGCGTGTCCCATTCCGCTGCCGCGTTGAACTGAAAGCGCGGCACGGCCGGCGCCCAGTTGCCATCATTGGCACCGCCCTCGGTGCGCGTCAGGCGCGCGTCGGTATAGGCCACGCCGCCCAGCAATCGCACGCCGGGCGCGGCTTCGCCTTGCACCAACAATTCCAGGCCGCGATTGCGCTGCTGGCCGTTGGATACGTAGCGGCGGGTGTCGGGGTCCAGAAAGCTGCTGGGTTTTTCGATCTGGAACGCGCTTAACGTCGTGGAGAATTCGCCAAAGTCGTATTTGCCGCCCACTTCGATCTGCTTGGCAATTTCCGGCGCGAACATTTCCCCCGCATTGACCGAGCCTTCGGGCGCGGTGCCGCCCTGGCTCAAGCCTTCGATGTAGTTGCCGTACAGGGACAGGCGCTGGGTGGGGCGCACGGTCAATGCGAAGGCGGGCGTGACGGCCGACTTGGCATATTCCGACGTGCTGCGCCCGGTGGCGGCGTCAAAGTTGGTGGACTCGATGCGCTGGTGCCGAAAGCCCGCAATGACCTGCACGCGGTCATCCAGAAACGAGATCTTGTCGGCCAGCGCCACGCTGTACAGGCGCGACTCGCTGGTCTTGGGCAGGTCGCCCGGTCGCGCGATGTCCGGCTTGGACAGGTCGGCCGGGTCGTACAGGTTTGAGAACACGGTGCGCGAACGGATGCGGGCCGACGAATAATCGATGTCCAGCGCGCTGGCGCTGATGGACGGCTCATGCTTGACGGCGCCGGTGTTAAAGCGCCCGCGCAGGCCGACTTCGCCCGTCTTGCTCAGCAGGTTCTCGTTCAGACGGGCCGGCACGGCGCCGATGTCGCCGTTGCCGTCCAGCATCAGCCAGCTGGTTTGCAGGCTTTCAAAGTCGTGCTTACGCGCGCCGATGGCGCCGTACACCGTCCAGTCGGGCGTCAGGTCGTATTCCGCGCGCAGGGCGCCCGACCATTCCTTGGTCTTCCAATAGGTCCATGACGGAAAGAAGTTGCGGCGCGCGTCGGGCGCCGCGCCGATGTCCACGCCCGGCGGCGGCGGAAACAGCAAGCCGCTGCGCGCATCGGTGGTGCGGTTCTGGTAGTTGATGTCGCCGTCCAGCCGGAAACGTTCGGCCTGGTAGTCCAGGCCCAGGGCCACGGCGCCCAGGTTTTCCTTGGAGCCGTCTTGCGGCAGGTCGCCACCGCTGCCGGCCACGTTCAGGCGCACGCCGAACTGTTGGGTGTCGCCATAGCGGCGCGCCAGGTCGGCGTGCACGCCAAACTGCGAGTCGCCGATGTAGTTGACGGTGTAGCGGTTAAGCGGCTCGGCGCCGGCGCGCTTGGGCACCAGGTTGATCGCGCCGCCCACCGAACCGTACGGTGCCATGCCGTTGAGCAAGGCGTTGGGGCCGCGCAGCACTTCCACGCGTTCGACGCCGATCAGCGAACTGGCGTTGCGCGGCGACACGCCGTACAGGCCGTTGAACGACACGTCGTAGTTGAACAGGGTGAAGCCGCGGATGTTGAATTCATCGCGTCCCGCGCCGCGTGAATACGTGTTGCGCACCGACGGGTCGTTGACCAGTACGTCGCCGATGTTCTGCGCCTGCTGGTCCTCGATCAGCTTGGACGTGTATTGCGTGGCGCTGAAGGGGGTGTCCATGTCGCTCATGTTGCCCAGCAGGCCGATGCGACCGCCGCTAGCCACCTGGCCGCCTGCGTAGACGGGGGGCAGGCCGGTGTCGAGGGCGCTGCCCGTGACGGTGACGGCTTCCAGCGTGGTGGCGCCGGCCGCGGGCAGGGCGGACAGGCGGAACTGGTTGGGCGCCTCGCGCGTGGCGCGCAGGCCGGTGCCGGCCAATGCCTGGGTCAACGCATCGGCGCGTGTATAGCGGCCCCGCACGCCGCCGCTCAGGCGGCCGGCCAGCAGGTCGGGCGGCGCGGCCAGCAAGATGCCGGTTTCATTAGCCAGCCGGGTCAGCACCTGGCCCACCGGGGCGGCGGGGATGTCGAACGACAGCAGGTCGGCGGCGGGCGCTGACTGCGCATGCAAGGTCGGCGCCCAGGGGGCGAAGACGGCGGCGATGGCCAGCGCCAGCGCTGGCGCGGAGGGAAAGTGGTGAGACATGACGGAAACCTGTGCGCTCGTGCGGGGGGTCAATGAAGGAAGCGGGCGGAGAGGCAACGAAACCGGCCAACGAGGCGGCCAACGAGGCGGGCCAACGAAGCGGGCCAACGAAGCGGGCTAACGAAGCCGGACAACGAAGCCGGACAACGAAACGGACGTTGCAAGAACTCTTGCTTCCTAAATCGAACGACGCATCGAAATGCGGAACTGCGCGCGCGAATATTTTTCAGGCATCGCGTGCTTCGATGCTGATCCACCAAGGCAAGGGGCGTTGCAGGCGGATGGGCAGCACCGAGGCCAACATGGCCAGCGCGCGGTCCACATCGGTAAGCGGATAGCTGCCGAAGACGGGCAGGCGGCCCAGCTCGGGCGACAAGCCCAGGTGGCCCGGGTGGTAGCGGCGCAGTTCGGCCACCACGTCGGACAGCGGCGTGCCGTTGGCCAGCAGCAAGCCCCGGCGCCAGCTTTCACGGGCGGGGTCGGCCGGCATCAAAGGCTGCAAAGCGTCAGCGGTAAAGCGCGCCTGCTGGCCCGCGTTCACGACCTCGCTGGCGTCCGAGCGCAACAGGTTTACCCGCACCGCGCCGTCATACACCGCGACCAGCGTGCGCGCATCGCCCTGACTGACCGAAAAGCGCGTGCCCAAGGCTTGCACGCGGCCTTGGCTTGTTTCCACGAAGAACGGCCGCAGCGGGTCCTGGGCGGTATCGATCAGGATTTCGCCCGCCACCAGTTGCAGGCGGCGTTCGGTGTTGCGGTACGCCACGTTGAACGCGCTTAGCGCATTGATCCAGACCGTCGTGCCGTCGGCCAGTGTCACCTGCCGGGTTTCGCCCACGCCCGCCTGGTATTCGTTGCCCCATAGCGTGGCCAACGCGGACAAGGGCGTCTGGCGCCATGCGGTCCAGCCGATCCACGACAGCCCCAGCGCGCCGGCCAGACCCAGCACCACCTGACGGCGGCGACGGGGCGCATCGCTGCGCGCCTGGCGAAATGCCGTCACGGCGGCGTGACGGTCAGGGCTGGATTGCAAGGGGGTAAAACGGCGGTCGATACGTTCAACGTAGCTCCACGCTTGCCGCTGTTCGGCGCCCCGGTCCATCCATTGCCGCCATTGCTGCTGTTCGGCGGCGGACGCCTGCCCGGTGCGCAGACGCGCGTACCACTCGGCGGCTTCTTCCATGACGCGGTGCGACGGTTCGACAGCGGTCACGGCCGTCATGGCGATACGGGCGATACGGGCGATACGGGCAGTGCAGGCAGTGCAGGCGTTGCGTGCGTTGCGGGCAGCGCGGCGGCGGGAGCTGCAACGCGTTCATCCGGTAGCCCGGCGGCCAGCCGCGCTTCCAGCTTCATGCAGCACAGCATGGCGCGCGCCACGTACTTGCGCACCATGCGCGCCGACACGTTCAGCGTGGCCGCCACCTCGTTATCAGTCATTTCGCACGCCACCGCCATGACGAATGCGTGCGCGACCTTGGGCGGCAGTTCGCGCAGCATCGTGTCGATTTCGCCCAGCGCTTCCAGGACCATCGCCTGGTCTTCGGCGGACGAAACGGTGGGTTCGGGTTGGGTGGCCAGCGCGTCCAGCCAAGCTTGTTCCAGGCTGCGGCGGCGCCAAAGATCCACGCACATGCCGTTGGCCATCTTGCGCAGATAGCTGCGTGCTTGTTGGGGGCTGTCGAAATGGCAGGGGCGGGTCAACAGGCGCACGAAGGCGTCGTGCGCCAGGTCGGCCGCATCCGCCGCGTTGCCCAGGCGCCAGTTCACCCAGGCCAGCAACCAGTGATGATGGTTGCCGTACAAGTGTTCGAAGTCCGTGGACAAAGGGGGTGCAGCGCTCAAGGGTCCCGCCCGCTCACGACAGGTGTCGGCATTAATGCTAATGCGAACACTTATCAATTATTTACCGAGGGCAGATTATTGCGCGGCGCCGGGCGGCTTGGCAACCCGGGCAAAAACCAGTGTGGCGCGGGGGCGTCACGGCCCCGGGCTGGAACACGGACCACCGACCCAAACCACCGGCCCGGACCATCGACCCGGACCATCGACCCAAACCACCGGTCCGGACCACTGGCCCAAACCACCAGCAACCCGCGTCCCGCATTGCGCGGGCGCGGGCTGCCGTTCTTCGCTAGCTCAAGCCGGCGTCAGCACGCCGTCGACCATGCGGGCGATCGACAAGGGGTTGGCGCGCTTGACGCCGTCGGGCAGCAGCGCGTCGGGCAGGTCCTGATAGCAGACCGGACGCAGGAAGCGGCGGATCGCCGTGGCGCCCACCGACGTCGAGGCCGGATTGGACGTGGCCGGGAACGGGCCGCCGTGCACCATGGCGTGGCTGACTTCGACGCCGGTCGGGTAGCCGTTGGCCAGGATGCGGCCGGCCTTGCGCTCCAGCACGGGCAACAAGGACTTGGCCTGGGCCACGTCGGCATCGTCCACGAACAGGGTGGCGGTCAACTGACCTTCCAGGTGCTCGGCCACGGCCGTCATCTGGGCCACGTCGCGGCAGCCCACCACCAGCGAGGCCGGGCCGAACACTTCGGCTTCCAGTTCGCGCGATGCCAGGAAGCGGTCGGCTTCGGTGCCGAACACCACCGCGCCCGCCGCGTTGGCGGCCGGCTTGGACGCTTCGCCACGGCCCAGGGTGGTCACGCTGGCGTGCTTGGCCAGTGCATCGGCGCCTTCCTGGTAGGCCGCGAAGATGCCCGGGGTCAGCATGGTGGCCGCGCCCTTGGCGGTGACCGCCTCGGCGGCGGCTTTACGGAAGCGGTCCAGCGCCGGGCCTTCAACGCCCACGACCAGGCCGGGGTTGGTGCAGAACTGGCCCACGCCCATGGCCAGCGAATCCACGAAGCCCTTGGCGATGGCTTCGGCGCGCGCTTCCAAAGCGGCCGGCATCAGGAACACGGGGTTGATGCTGGACATTTCGGCGTACACGGGAATCGGCACGGGGCGGGCGTTGGCGGCGGCAACCAGCGCCAGACCGCCACGGCGCGAACCCGTGAAGCCCACGGCGGCAATGGCCGGGTGCGACACCAGCGCGGTGCCGATTTCGCTGCCGGCGCCAAACAGCAACGAGAACGTGCCTTCGGGCAAACCGTGCTTGGCGACAGCGGCCTGGATCACGCGGCCAACCATTTCCGAGGCGCCGGGATGCGCGTTGTGCGCCTTGACGATGACGGGGCAGCCGGCGGCCAGCGCCGAAGCGGTGTCGCCGCCGGCCACCGAGAAGGCCAGCGGGAAGTTGCTGGCGCCGAACACGGCAACGGGACCCAGGGCCACGTTGGCCAGGCGCAGGTCGGCGCGCGGCAGCGGCTGGCGTTCGGGTTGTGCGGGGTCGATCGTGGCGTCCAGGAAATAGCCGTCGCGCACGACCCGCGCAAACAGGCGCAGCTGGCCCACGGTGCGGCCGCGTTCGCCTTGCAGGCGGGCGACGGGCAGGCCGGTTTCCAGGTGCGTGCGTTCAATCAGTGCGTCGCCCAGCGCCAGGATGCCTTCGGCGATGCTTTCCAGGAACTGCGCGCGGGTTTCCAGCGGGGCGGCACGGTACGTGTCGAAGGCGGCGCGGGCCAGTTCGGCGGCGCGCGCAACGTCGTCGGACGAGCCGGCGGGGAAGGCCGGTTCCAGGCGTTCGCCCGTGGCCGGGTTGATGGCGTATTGCGCGGCGCCCCCGCCCAGGACGGCGGTCGAGCCGATCAGCATTTTGCCGGTCAGTGTCATGATGAATTCTCCGAAAAAAACGCCCCCGAGTCCGGGGGCTGATTGCAGTTCAGTCGGGCCGCTTACTGGGGGCCGAGCTTCTTGATCAGGGCGTTGAGCATTTCCATTTCTTCGCCGGTCAGGTCAGTCAGCGGCGCGCGCACCGGGCCGGCGTCGTGGCCGACCAGCTTGGCGCCGGCCTTGACGATGCTGACGGCGTAGCCGGCCTTGCGGTTGCGGATTTCCAGGTACGGCAGGAAGAAATCATCCAGCAAGCGGTTGGTGGTGTCCGAGTCCCCGGCGGCAATGGCGCGGTAGAAATCCATGGCGGTCTTGGGCACGAAGTTGAAGACGGCCGACGAATACACCGGCACGCCCAGCGCGCGGTAGGCGGCGGCATAGACTTCAGCCGTGGGCAGGCCGCCCAGGTACGAAAAGCGGTCGCCCATCTTGCGGCGGATGCGCACCATGGCTTCGATGTCGCCAATGCCGTCCTTGAAACCGACCAGGTTCGGGCAGCGTTCGGCCAGGCGTTCCAGGCTGTCGGCCGACAGGCGGGACTGGGCGCGGTTGTAGACGATGACGCCGATCTTGATGGACTTGCAGACTTCGTCCACGTGCGCGGCGATGCCGTCTTGCGAGGCTTCGGTCAGGTAGTGGGGCAGCAGCAGGATGCCCTTGGCGCCCTGGCGCTCGGCTTCTTGTGCGTAGGCGATGGCGGTGCGGGTGGGGCCACCGGCGCCGGCCAGGATCGGCACCTTGCCGGCGCAGGTTTGCACGGCGGTGCGGATGACGTCCGAATATTCCTGGGGCGCCAGGGAGAAGAACTCGCCAGTGCCGCCCGCGGCGAACAGCGCGGTGGCGCCATACGGGGCCAGCCATTCCAGGCGTGCGGCGTAGGTCTTGGCGTTGAAATCGCCGTTCTGGTCAAAGTCCGTCACGGGGAAGGACAGCAAACCTTCCGAAACAATTTCCTTGAGTTCCTGCGGGGTGGTCATAGCGCGATCGTCCGGTGTGGTCGCGCCCAGCCTGCTTGAGGGGGCTTGGCGCGAGGGGGGCGGTGGTGAAAAGGTAAGTCATCGTACAACACGTTTACACCCGTTTCAAGGGCGCCCGCTCTATGGTTTCACTTGTAGACAAGGGGAAACCCGAAATTTATTTTTGACCGCGTTCAAGGATATTCTCACGGTTGTACGATAACGTTTTGGATGCCGGATTTGCCTGCATCCCTATGCAAAAGGACTTTTCATGCAGGTTGCGCAACCCCAGGCGCCCGTGCTCATCAAGATACACGCGGATGACAACGTGGCCATCGTCGCCAATGAAGGCGGCTTGCCCGCCGGTACGGTGTTGCCCGATGGATTGCAGTTGGTGGACGCCGTGCCGCAAGGCCACAAGGTCGCGTTGCGCGATCTGGCCGAAGGCGATGCCGTGGTCCGCTACAACGTGGTGGTCGGTTACGCGGCCAAGGCCTTGCCGCGCGGCAGCTGGGTGAACGAACGCGTGACCACCATGCCGTCGGCGCGCAACTTGGAAGACCTGCCCGTGGGCACGCGCGTGACGCCGTTGCCGCCGCTGGAAGGCTATACGTTCGAAGGCTATCGCAATGCCGACGGCACCGTTGGCACGCGCAACATCCTGGCCATCAGCACCACCGTGCAATGCGTGCAGGGCGTGGTCGAACACGCCGTGGCGCGAATCCGCCAGGAACTGCTGCCGCGCTATCCCAACGTGGACGACGTGGTGGGCATCGAACACACCTACGGTTGCGGCGTCGCCATTGACGCGCCGGGCGCCGCCATTCCCATCCGCACGCTGCACAACATTGCGCGCAACCCGAACTTTGGCGGCACGTCCATGGTGGTCAGCCTGGGGTGCGAAAAGCTGCAACCCGAACGCTTGCTGGCCCCCAACGCCATTCCGATCCGCGCGGGCGAGGGCATGGGCAAAAGCGGTGATGACGTCGAAGGCGTCGACACCATCGTCTTGCAAGACGAAGAGAACGTGGGCTTTCAGTCGATGATCGATCTGATCATGCGCACCGCCGAACGCCATCTGCAAAAGCTGAACGCGCGGCGCCGCGAAACCTGCCCCGTGTCGGACCTGACGGTCGGTGTGCAGTGCGGGGGCAGCGACGCATTTTCGGGCGTCACGGCCAACCCCGCCGTGGGGTTCGCCACCGACCTGCTGGTGCGTGCGGGCGGCACCGTGATGTTTTCCGAGAACACCGAAGTGCGCGACGGCATCGACCAGCTGACCGCGCGCGCCGCCACGCCGGAAGTGGCCGACGCGCTGGTGCGCGAGATGGCCTGGTACGACGACTACCTGCAACGCGGCATGGCGGACCGCAGCGCCAACACCAGCCCGGGCAACAAGAAGGGCGGCTTGTCGAACATCGTGGAAAAGGCGATGGGGTCGATCGTGAAGTCGGGCTCCTCGCCGATCCACGGCGTGTTGTCGCCCGGCAACCGGCTGACGCAAAAGGGCCTGATCTTTGCCGCCACGCCCGCCAGCGATTTCATCTGCGGCACGCTGCAACTGGCCGCGGGCATGAACCTGCACATCTTCACCACCGGGCGCGGCACGCCTTACGGCCTGGCGCAGGTGCCGGTGATCAAGGTGGCCACGCGCGACAGCCTGGCGCGGCGCTGGCACGACCTGATGGACGTGAACGCGGGGCGCATCGCCACCGGTCAGGCATCGATCGAAGACGTGGGCTGGGAACTGTTTCGCCTGATGCTGGACGTGGCCAGCGGCCGCCAGCAGACCTGTGCCGAAAAACTCAAGCTGCACAACGCCCTGGCGTTGTTCAACCCCGGGCCGGTGACCTGACGCGGCGCTGATCCGCGTCCAAGCCGGACCCTACGCTGACCGCATTGCCATCGCACTACACCGACAAGAGGAGACACCGATGGAGCATGCCCCCTTGGCCCAACCCGGCCGCCGTCGACTGCTGGGCGCCGCATTGGCGTTGGGACCGGCCGCGCTGGCCCAGGCGCAGTCGTTCAACTTCACGCCGCAGCAGCGCTACCCCGACCCGTCGGTGCGCATCCTGGACCCGGAGTTTTCCAAATACCGCATCTACAGCAGCAGCGTCGAGCAACTGGCCAGCGGCTTCCGTTGGCTGGAAGGCCCCGTCTGGGTGGGCGACGGCCGCTATCTGCTGGTGTCCGACATTCCCAACGACCGCATCCTGCGCTGGGACGAAACGACGGGCGCGATCAGCGTGTTTCGCCAACCGGCCAATTTCAGCAACGGGCTGGCGCGTGACCGCCAGGGGCGTCTGCTGGCCTGCGAACACTTGACGCGCCGGGTCACGCGCACCGACTACGACGGGTCCATCACCGTGCTGGCCGACGGCTATGACGGCAAGCGCCTGAATTCCCCCAACGACATCGTCTGCCAGCGCAACGGCGCCATCTGGTTCACCGACCCGCCGTTCGGTATCGGCGGGCATTGGGAAGGTGACAAGGCAAAGCCCGAACTGCCGCATGGCGTTTACCGCATCGACCCGGCCGACGGCCGTGTGACGCGCGCGCTGGACGACCTGGCCGGCCCCAATGGCCTGTGCTTTTCACCCGACGAAAAAATCCTTTATGTGGTCGAGTCGCGCCATCAACCGAACCGCGTGGTGTGGGCGTATGACGTGGGCGCGGACGGCGCCTTGTCGGGCAAGCGCGTGCATATCGACGCGCAAGGCCCCGGCGCCATCGACGGCATCAAGTGCGACGAAGACGGCAACCTGTGGTGCGGCTGGGGCAGCAATGGCGCGCCCAATGCCAAGTCCGAAGAGCTGGACGGCGTGATGGTGTTCAACCCCGCCGGCAAGCCTATCGGCCACATCCGGCTGCCGGAACGCTGCGCCAACCTGTGCTTTGGCGGCGCCAAGCGCAACCGCCTGTTCATGGCCAGCAGCCATTCGTTGTACGCGCTTTACGTGGAAACGCGCGGGGCGGCCTGAGTGCAGATGGGCTGAACGCAGGCCACTGAACGCAGGCCACTGAACGCAGGCCACTTTGATTTTCGTGCGCGGCGACGCAGGCGGGGCGCCGCGCCGGTATTACCCCAGAACACCTCAAACAGTGTGGAGACAGCATGGACGTAAGCAAGAGACATTTCCTGGGCGGCGCCGCGGCGCTATGCCTGTCGCCGCTGGTGCCGGCATGGGCGCAGCAAGCCGGCGCATCCGCCGGTGGCAATGCGGCGAACTGGCCCACGCGGCCGGTGCGCATCATCGTGCCTTACCCGCCCGGGGGCTCGTCGGACATCATCGCGCGCATCCTGGCGCCGCGCCTGTCCGACGCGCTCAAGCAGACGGTGGTCGTGGAAAACAAGCCCGGCGCCAACGGCAACCTGGGCGCGGGCCTGGTGGTGCAATCGGCGGCCGAAGGCCACACCGTGTTGTTGTGCGATGTGGGCGCGCTGGCAATCAGCCCGTCCGTATACACGAAGCTGTCGTTTGACCCGTCCAAGGACCTGCGCGCCGTCAGCATGCTGGCGTATTCGCCGCACGTGCTGGCCGTGCATCCCGACGTGCCGGCCAAGACGGTTCAAGAACTGGTGGACCTGTCGAAGAAGCAGCGGCTGAATTTTGCCGTGACGGCGATTGGCAGCGCGCCGCACCTGGCGGCCGTGGCCGTGCAGCAGGCCACCGGCGCGCAGTGGGAATACGTGCCGTACAAGGGCGGCTCGCAGGCGGTCACCGACACCATCGGGGGCCAGACGCAGATCATCATGAACGGCCTGCTGGCCACATTGCCGCACATCAAGGCCGGCAAGCTGCGCCCCATCGCCATTTCCAAGGGCGAACGCATGCAGCTGGTGCCCGATATCCCGACCATTTCCGAACAGGGCGTCAAGGGCTTTGAATCGGGCACGTGGCAAGGCGTGATGGCCCCGGTCACCACCACGGACCCGGTAGCCGAACGCCTGGCCGTGCTGCTGGCCCAGATCGTCAACCAGCCCGACGTGAAGGCGCAATTGAACGAGCAGGGCGCCGAGATCGTGACACGCAACCCGGCCGAGCTGACGCAGTTCTTCAACAGCGAACGCGCGCGTTGGGCCAAGGTCGTGAAAAGCGCGGATATCCGGCTGGATTGATCCGCGCGGGCGCGGGTGCTGGCCGGGTTGTTGGCTGGCTTGCTGGCCGCGGGTTGGCTGTGGGCTGGCGCGGGCGGTGCGAACTGCGCGCACCGCACGGACCGCACCGATCCCACGGGTTGCGAAGGCGGGGCGGATGGGCGCACACTCGTGCCAGGCTTGCCCCGCATTCGTCATCCTCTGGAGCCACGATGAAAGCCCTGATCCTGGCCGCGTCCCTGGCGCTGGCGGCTGGCCCCGCGCCAGCGCGGGACGGCGTGCCCAGCGTCCCGCAACCCCCCGCCTCCGCGCGCACCTTGCCTGACACGTGCCTGGGCACGTCTTGCCCGAAGACGGTTGACCCGAACCGCAGCGGGCAACCCTGCCTGGGCACCTCTTGTGGCGGCACCGGCTACCCGCCACCCAGCTCCCGCACCATGCCCGCCAACCCGCCGTGGAGTGGTTCGGCACAACCGAAACTGCCGCCGATGCCCTCGCGCTCGGGGCCGCCCGTTGGGCCATTGACGCCCGGCCCAGTGTTACCGCGTTAGTGTCGGCGACGCCCGCCGTGACACCATGTTGAAAAAATGCGTGACGATACTTGTTGCAGGGCAACACGGCCTGTTATCTTCCCGCCGATAACAAGATTGTTGCGTTTCTTTGCACCGGTCGCGACTCTGGGGAACCCATCCATGCCTGTCCGCCAACGCCTTATGTCCGAGCCCGCCCCAGGGCCTGAACCCTTCCTGCTGGCTGCCGCCGCGCCCAAGCCCGCGCCGTCCACCGACGCCCTGGGGTGTTCGGCCAGCAAGCTGGTCATCAACCAGCATTTCGAAGGCGGCGGGCTGACGTTTTATCGCAAGCGCACCGACAACGAACGCTTCGGCACCGTGGAGACGCCCGCGTCCGACCGGGGTTTTCTGGTGGGCGTGGCGATGCAGGGGGGCCACCGCCGCCGCATCCTGCAAGGCCAGCATGCAACGGCCCACGATTTTGATATCGGGTCGGTCTACATCCGCGACTTCAACGATGATTACCGCGCCGACCTGACCGGCGGTTTTGACTTTGTGCTGATTGAATTGCCGCGCGCCTTCATCGAACGCGTCAACGATGAAAAAGGCGGGTCCCGGGTCAGCAGCCTGCTGCCGCGCACGGGCAAGGGCGACCCCGTGCTGGCAAATCTATCGCAAGTATTGACGACGGTGCTGGCGCAGCCCGCGCCGGCCAACAGCTTGTTTGTGGAACACCTGAGCCTGACGATCGGTGCGCACCTGCTGGCGCATTACGGCGCTGGCGCCACGACCGGCTGGGAGCCCGCGGGCGGCACGCGCGTGCTGTCGCGCAAGCTGGAAGCGCGCGCCAAGGACATGTTGCTGTCGACCCTGCGCGAAGATTTGTCGATGACGGATATCGCCGAAGCCTGCAACCTGTCGCGCAGCTATTTCATCAAGGCCTTCCGCCAGACGGTAGGCACCACGCCACACCGATGGCTGCTTGAGCAGCGCGTGCAAAAGGCACAGGAATTGCTGCGGGTGCCGGGACAGTCGATTACCGACATCGCGCTGCTGTGCGGTTTTGCGGACCAGGCCCATTTGACACGCGTGTTCACCAGCGTGGTGGGCGTGTCGCCGGGCGCTTGGCGCAAGGTGCACGCCTAGGGCGCCTGCCCGTTGTGCGATCATTGCTCTTTCGTACAAAGCAACACCCAAGTACGCAAGACCCACCGGCAGCCCGAAGCTATCTTGATAGCGTATCTTGCCGCTTTCTTCGGACTACCCGGACGTGAATCTCATGAATCGCCCAGCCATCGACCTTGCCTGCCGTCCGCCGGACTTGCCGGCCTTGCATGCGCAGGCGTTTCCCATGCTGACCGCCGCCCAGATCGCGCGGGCCACGCCTTACGGTGAACCCATGCTGGCGCCGGCCGGCAGCGTGCTGCTGCAAAGCGGCGGCCAGGAGGCCGCCTTTCACATCCTGCTGCAAGGCACGGTTGAAGTGCTGGAATGCGAGGCCGACGGCGCCATGCAAAGCCTGCTGGTGCATCGCGATGGCGAATTTACCGGCAGCCTGGACCTGTTCACCGACCGCCCTAATGCCGTCACGGCCCGCGCCGCGTCGGACAGCCGGCTGCTGCGCCTGTCGCGCGAGGCCCTGGCGCGGCTGTTGCTGGCCGAACCCACGCTGGCGGACATCGTGCTGCGGGCGTTCATGCTGCGCCGGATCAGCTATTTGCGCCAGCGCCCATATGGCGGCGCGATCCTGCGGTCGGCCATGGGGGTAGGGCGGGTGGACCCGGTGTTGGATCTGGCCGTTATCGGCGGCGGTCCGGCCGGGTTGGCGGCCGCCGCCTATGCCGCGTCCGAGGGCCTGCATACCTTGCTGGTGGGCGGTTCGCTGTGCGGGGCGCAAGCGCCGGGCGCCTACGCCTTGCCCGCCTTCCCGGGCACCCTCACGGGCTTGTGCGATGGCGGACTGCTGCGCCGCGCCGAAACGCAAAGCCGCCATTTTGGATCGCACGTCATGCCGCAACGGCTGGCGACCGCGTTCGACAGCGCCAGCTATCCCTACCAGGTGTGGCTGGATGATGGCCAGGTGATCGAGGCGCGCAGCCTGATCGTGGCGACCGGCCTGGCCGAAGACGGATCGGGCCAGGGCAATACCGACTGGCTGGAGGGCTGCCTGGACACCGATGACCGGGGCCGCATCCACACCGGTCGCGCCGCCGCCGGGTCCATGCAGGCACGCGCCTATGAAAGCTCGCAGCCCGGCGTGTTCGCAGCCGGCTCGGTGCGCGCCGGCTGCGTGCCGCAAGTGCTGGCGGGCATCGCCGAAGGCGCGGCCGCGGTGCGCGTCGTGCACCGTTTCCTGGACGCCTCGGCGCACTAAGCCGGCGGCTCGGTCACTACGCCGGCGGTTCCACCACTGAGCACGCGGCTCGGTCATTAGGCCGGCGGTTCCACCACTAGGCCGGCGGTTCCACCACTAAGCCGGCGGCCCGCCCCTCACACCGGCGGGTCTCCCGACCGTGCCATTCAACCGGCCTGGCTGCCCCCGGCCTCCGATGTGGCCCCAGGCTTCCCCTGCCGCAAGTCCAGCGCCAGGAAGTGATGCACCACCGGCTTTTCCGGCCCGATATGAAAGCGCTGGGCTTCGCCCTGCAAGTCGGCATCGGCCTGCGAGACGCGCTGATGCTGGCGCAAATGCTCCGCCCACGATTCCACCAGGAACCATTCCTGC
This sequence comes from Achromobacter sp. RT286_PF, assembly GCF_059760425.1. Lineage (NCBI taxonomy): Bacteria > Pseudomonadati > Pseudomonadota > Betaproteobacteria > Burkholderiales > Alcaligenaceae > Achromobacter > Achromobacter sp. RT286_PF. The sequence goes on along the minus strand of NZ_JCBAMR010000023.1, from coordinate 52,931 downwards.
ACGCGCTCGGGTTCGCCGGTGTGCTCGGCCACGCCCCAGGCATAGGCGCCATCGCGCCGTCGTTCTTCGGCCACTGACTTGAGCGCGGCCAGGAACGCGGGGCGGTCCTGCACGCGGATGCGGTATTCGATCTGCACCATGACCGGTCCGCGATCGTGTTCCACCGGTGTGTCCAACAGCGGTTCAGGCCAATGGTTGGACGGGTCCAGATTCGCTTCGCCCTGCGGCAAGCGCATGCGGTGCAGCAGCACCCCCGCCACCAGCAGGCCCGCCGCGCCGGCCAGCAAGGTGGCCGGCACGCCGATCTCTTGCGCCAGCAGGCCCCAACCCAGGCTGCCCGCCGCCATGGCGCCGTTGAAAACCATCAGGTAGATGGCCAACCCACGGCCGCGCACCCAGTTCGGCAGGATGGCCTGCGCGACGCCGTTGAACGTTGTCAGCGCCACGATCCAGCCCACGCCCAGCAGCAACAGCAGCAGCACGGCGGCCCATTGCGGCGGAGCGAACGACAGCGCGGCCATCACGGCGGCGGCCACGACGGCGGCGGCCAGCACCAGGCCATCGGTGTTCAGGCGTGCGCGCAGACGCGGCAACACCACCGCGCCCAGGATCGCGCCCACGCCCACCGCGCCCAGCAGCACGCCATAGAAGCCGGCGCTGCCGCCCAACATGCGGCGCGCCACCAGCGGCAGCAACGCCCAGACCGAGCTGGCAAAGATGAAGAACACGGCCGCGCGCAGCAACACCACGTGCAGCTCGCGGCTGGCGCGCGCAAACCGCACGCCCGCGCGGAAGGCGCCGAAGAACTGTTCCGACAAGCCGTCGTCCACTTTCTTGGGCCGCTTCCACCAGATCAGCGCGCCGATCACGAACACGTAGCTGATCACGTCCGCGCCATAGGCGGCGGCCGCACCGAACGCGGCCAGCAGCAATCCGCCCACGGCCGGGCCCAACGCGCGGGCAATGTTGATGCCCAGCGAGTTCAAGCCCACGGCGGTTTTCAGTTCGGCCTTGGGCACCAGTTCAGGCACGATGGCTTGCCAGGTGGGGCCCATCAGCGCCGTGCCCACGCCGCCCAGGAAGGTCAGGGCGATCAAGGTTTCGACGGTCAGCGTGTTGGTCTTGGCCATCATCAGCAGGGTGAAGCTGACGCAGGCCAGCAGCACCTGGATGATGATCAGAAAGCGCCGCCGGTCCAGGATGTCGGACAGCACGCCGGCCGGAATGGCCAGCAGGAACACCGGCAAGGTGGCCGCCGTCTGCATCATGGCGACGGCGGCGGGGTTGGTGGACAGGTCGGTAACCAGCCACGCGCTGGCCACGTCGCGCATGAAACTGCCGATATTGCCCAGGATGGTGGCGCCCCACAGCACGGCGAACAGCGTGTGCTTCAAGGGCGCCATGCCGCTCACGGCGGCGGCGGGCGGGGGGGTGCGATCAGGTCCGGCCATGCAGGCGCTCCGTCAGGTCATGCCAGGCGACCAGGACGAATGCCCCGGCCAGCCCCAAGTGTTCATAGAACGCGTTCATTGTCATGAAGCGCGCGTCGGCGGGCGTTTGCCAGTAGCGGTTGGCCATCAGCGCCGCCACGGCGGTGAACAGCGCCAACGCCAGCGCGCCCAGCCAGCGCAGCCGCCCGGACAGGATCAGGGCGCTGGCGCCCAGTTCCAGCACGATAACGGCGACGGCGGCCGGCGCGGCGGGTTGCAGGCCAAAATGCGTCATCTCGGCCTGCGCGCCCGCAAAGTCCAGCAGCTTGACCAGCCCGCCCTGGATATAGGCGCCGCAAAGCGCCAGCAGGGCCAGCCAGCGCACCGCCTTCGAGGTCAGCGGACGGGGCACGGTCATACCGCCCAGCACGCGCAACCCAGCGCGCCCCAGAAGCCTTTCAGATCCGACACCGGCAGCTTGCTGGCCCAGGCGCCCGCATGCTGGTGGCCGTGCACATTGCAGTCGTTCGCGCAGGCGCAGCCGGCGGCCGCTTCGCGCAGCGAGGTCTGCAAGGGCTTGCCTTCGGTGTCTGCCCAGGCGCCGTAGCCGCCGAACAGACGCGTGGGCGACCAGTCGGGCATGGCGGGCGGGGGGGCCGCGTCGTCATGGGCCGAGAATTCGCCCGCGCCCCACACCACCTTGCCGCCCACCACGGTGAGCAGGCTGCTGGTGTCGGCGATATCGGATTCCGGGCACGCGAAGAAGTCGCGATCGGGCACCACCAGGTCAGCCAATTGGCCCACGGCGATGCGGCCTTTCTTGCCTTGTTCGTTCGAGAACCAGGTGACGTTCTCCGTCCACATGCGCAGCGCGGCGTCGCGGTCCAGGCAGTTGCGTTGCGGCGTCAGGCGCATGCCGCCCACGGTCTTGCCGGTGATCAGCCAGGACAGCGACACCCACGGGTTGTAGGACGCGACGCGCGTGGCGTCGGTGCCGGCCGACACGTTGACGCCTTTCTCCAGCATGCGCTTGACGGGCGGGGTGGCCTCGGCCGCGCCGGCGCCGTAGCGTTCAACAAAATACTCGCCCTGGTAGGCCATGCGATGCTGCACGGCCACGCCGCCGCCCAGCGCCGCGATGCGGTCGATGGACTTTTCGGAAATGGTTTCCGCGTGGTCAAAGAACCAGTTCAGCCCGGCCAGCGGCACGTCGCGGTTGACGCGTTCAAACACATCCAGCGATCGGCTGATGGTTTCGTCATAGGTCGCGTGCATGCGCCACGGCCAGCGGTTCTGCGCCAGGATGCGCACCACTTCTTCCAGTTCGCCTTCCATCTCGGGCCCCATCTCGGGACGCGGCTGGCGGAAGTCTTCGAAGTCGGCGGCCGAGAACACCAGCATTTCACCCGCGCCGTTGTGGCGGAAGTAGTCGGTGCCTTGCTTGTATTGCGACGTGGCCGTCCAGTTCAGGAAGTCTTCTTTTTCCTGCTTGGGCTTTTGCGTGAACAGGTTGTAGGCCAGGCGGATCGTCAGCTGGTTGGCGTCGGCCAATTGCTGAATCACCTGATAGTCCTCGGGGTAATTCTGAAAACCGCCGCCCGCGTCGATGGCGCCGGTGACGCCCAGGCGGTTCAGTTCGCGCATGAAGTGGCGCGTGGAGTTGACCTGGTATTCCAGCGGCAGCTTGGGGCCCTTGGCCAAGGTGGCGTACAGGATCGACGCGTTGGGCTTGGCCAGCAGCAGGCCGGTGGGGTTGCCGGCGGCATCGCGCACGATTTCGCCGCCCGGCGGGGCGGGTGTGGTCTTGTCGTAGCCCACCGCGCGCAAGGCGGCTGCGTTCAGCAGTGCGCGGTCATACAGGTGCAGGATGAACACGGGCGTATCGGGCGCCACGGCGTTCAGTTCCTCGATGGTGGGCAGGCGTTTTTCGGCAAACTGGTGCTCGGTGAAGCCGCCCACCACGCGCACCCACTGCGGGGCGGGGGTAATGGCGACCTGGCGGCGCAGCATGGCCATGGCGTCGGACAGGCTGCGCACGCCGTCCCAGCGCAATTCCATGTTGTAGTTCAGGCCACCGCGGATGATGTGCAGGTGGTTGTCGATCAGGCCCGGCAGCACGCCGCGCCCGTTCAGCGCGATGACCTTCGTCGCGGGACCGGCCAGCGGCAGGATGTCGGCGGCGGCGCCCACGCGCGTGAAGCGGCCTTCGCGGATGGCGACGGCGTCGGCCACGGGGTTGGCCGGGTCCAGCGTGGTGAAGCGGCCCTGGTGCAGGATCAAATCGGGGGCTTGGGTGTCAACCATGGCGCTTGTCTCCACATGCATCGGCGGTTGTTTCAGAAGGGGCGGACGCCTTGGGGCAACTGGGCAGCTCGCCGAACATATGCGGCTTGACCTGCTCGTGCAGCCAGGACGTGCGCGTGGCCGGTTCAGCCATCATGCGCTTGACCAGCGGGGGAATCTGTTCGCCCGCCAGGATGCCCAGAAGGCCTACCAATGCAATGACCGGTGGCGCGGGCGAGCGCACGTTGAACAGCGCATAGATCACGCCGACCAACAGGCCAAGCGCCAGCGAAACAAGGTAGACCTTCATGGGCAGCTCCTATCAGGCTTCGTGCGCGTTGAACATGGACTTGGCGTAGATGATGCCCAGGCCGTAGGCGCCGCCAAACTTCTTGGCGATGCCGGTGGTCATTTCGTAGCTGTCGGTGCGCGCCCAGTCACGCTGCATTTCCAAGAGGTATTGCAGCGCGGTGATCGGCTGGCCGCCGGCTTGCACGATGCGTTCGATAGCGCGGTTGTGCGCTTCCACGGACACGTCGCCGCAAGCGTCGGTGATGACATAGACTTCAAAGCCCTGGTCCAGCGCCGACAGGGCCGGACCGACGATGCACACGCTGGTCCACAAGCCGGCCAGCACGATGCGCTTCTTGCCGATTTCGTTGACCTGCTTGATGACGGCGGCGTCTTCCCACGTGTTCATGGACGTGCGGTCCAGCAGGGCCTGGCCGGGGAACGGCGCGGTGACTTCGTCGAACATCGGGCCCGAAAAGCTTTTTTCCGCAACGGTGGTCAGGATGGTGGACGCCTTGAAACCGGCGGCGGCGTGCGCGACCAGTGCGGCGTTGTTGCGCAGCGTGATGGCGTCGATGGAATGGGTGGCGAACGCCATCTGCGACTGGAAGTCGATCATGATCAGCGTGTGGTCCTGCGGGGACAACAGCTTGGCGCCGGGTTTGGCGAAGGCGGTAACGGACATGGTGTGGCTCCTTGGGATGCCGTTTGAAAACCCCCGCAATGTGCCTGCGTTCCGTAGCGATGTATTGAACGATTGTCCGGCGCTTTGAAGATTGTGGCTGCCCACGGCCCTGCGTTCCGGCGTTCCGGCGTCCCGACTTCCCGACTTCCCGACTTCCCCGCGCCCCGGTGCGGGAGCCCTGTTGTGTGCGGAACAATTTTGCAATGGCTTGTAAAAAAGACCCGCGATGGCGCTGCGCCCATCGCACCGGTTTGGTGCCTGGCGCCGGATATCGGGCATGGCCGCGCGTCAAAGCGTGCGCCGGCGCCGCGTGCGGGGCGCGTTTCAAGGGCGTCGGGGCGCTGCGCGGGCGCGCGGAACGCGGCTTTCCCGCTGGCACACATGTTGCTTGGTCATTGCATGGTTATGGCTTTTTCATTGTTTTTGCATTGCTTTTTCGTCGCACGCACAGGGCATGCGCATGAGCTGTCCAAAGCTTGCGTATTGCTGATTTATTTCATCGGCTTGTTGCTACTATCGACCGTCGTGCCCCGCCGGTAAATAGCGAACGGGCAGGGTGCGCCGCCCGGACGTGACCAGCGTGACCGCAGTGTGGAGATTTTCATGAAGCATCTCATCAAGCACGTGACCCGCTACCGCTATGCCGCCCCGGTCAACTACACCATCCAGACGCTGCGGCTGACGCCCCGGCGCGACGACCATCAACATGCCTTGCGATGGCAGATCCAGACCCCGGGCGAAATTCAGCCGCAGGTGGACGCGTATGGCAACGTCACCCACACGCTGACGCTGCACCGCACCCATAGCGAAATCGAGATCCATGCCGTGGGGCAGGTCGACATCCATCCGCTGGCGCAGGGCCGCGTGGGCGATGAAGACGAACGCCTGCCCGTCTACATCTATGGCGTGCCCACCGCGCTGACCCAATGCGACGATTCCATCCGCGCGTTCTGCCGGCGTGTGGTGCCGCGCGGCGTGCAGAGCGCGGACGACGTGCTGATGCTTAGCGCCGCCATCCGCGAACACGTGGCGGTTCAACCCGGGCTGGGCGGCCCCGCCATGACCGCCCCGCAAGTGCTGGCCGCGCGGCGCGGCGGCAGCCAGGACCAGACCCATCTGCTGTTGGCGTGCGTGCGTGCCCTGGGCACGCCGGGCCGCTTTGTCAGCGGCTATTGGCACGAAGCCGGCGACGACGCCGCCAGCCACGGGTGGGCCGATGTCTGGCTGGCCGGGCACGGTTGGGTCAGCGTGGACGTGAGCCACGCCGCGTTTGCTTCCGACGGCCATTGCCGCCTGGCCGTTGGCCGCGACTACGAATCTGCCTCGCCCGTGCGCTGGCTGCACGGCGCGGCGGCCACGCTGTCGATGGACGTATCGGTGCAGGTGCAGGTGCAATCCAGCCACTGATTCCTTTGATCTTCCCTTTGCGCCCCCGCGTTTGCTCCCCGCGCCCCCATAATCCAAGACGGCCACCGCCGACCCGGAGAAGGCTTTGACGATCCACGTAGCGCTCAAGCACGTCACGCAATACAACTATGACCGTCTGGTCAGCCTTTCCGCCCAGGTGCTGCGCCTGCGGCCCGCGCCGCACAGCCGCACGCCCATCCTGTCGTACTCGCTGACGGTGGAGCCGGCCGAGCACTTCCTGAACTGGCAGCAGGACCCGTTCGCCAACTACCTGGCGCGGCTGAATTTTCCGAACAAAACGCGCGAATTCAAGATCACGGTGGACCTGGTCGCCGAGATGGCGGTCTACAACCCCTTTGACTTCTTTCTGGAACCCGACGCCGAGGAATTCCCCTTTACCTACGACGACGGGCTGGCGCGCGAACTGGCGCCGTACCTGATCCGCGACGAGGCCACGCCCCGGTTCGCGGAATTCTTGTCGCGCGTGGACAAGCGGCCGCAGCGCACCGTGGATTTCCTGGTGGGGTTGAACCAGCAGGTGCACAAAGAAATCAGCTACCTGATCCGCATGGAGCCCGGCGTGCAGACGCCGGAAGAAACGCTGGCGCGGGCGGCCGGATCGTGCCGCGATTCGGGTTGGCTGCTGGTGCAGGCGCTGCGCCACCTGGGGTTGGCGGCGCGTTTCGTGTCGGGCTACCTGATCCAGCTCAAGCCCGACGTGCGCTCGCTGGACGGCCCCAGCGGTGCGCAAACCGACTTTACGGATCTGCACGCGTGGTGCGAAGTCTATCTGCCGGGCGCCGGCTGGATCGGGCTGGACCCCACGTCCGGCCTGCTGGCGGGCGAAGGCCATATCCCGCTGGCCGCCACGCCTGAACCCGGCAGCGCCGCGCCGGTGACGGGCGCGGTCGACGAGGCCGAGGTGGAATTCACGCACACCATGTCGGTCACGCGGGTGTTTGAATCGCCGCGCGTCACCAAGCCGTATAGCGACGAGCAGTGGCGCGCCATCCTGGACCTGGGCGACAAGATCGATGACCGGCTGGACCACATGGACGTGCGCCTGACGATGGGGGGCGAGCCCACCTTCGTCTCGGTGTCCGACCGCGAAGGCGCGGAATGGAATACCGCCGCGCTGGGCCCCACCAAGCGCGGCTATGCGCTGGAACTCTTGAACCGCCTGCGCACGCGCTACGGCGGCAACGGCTTTGTGCACCTGGGGCAGGGCAAGTGGTATCCGGGCGAACAATTGCCGCGCTGGGCGCTATCGATCTATTGGCGCGCCGATGGCCAGCCATGCTGGGATGACCCCACGCTGTTTGCCGACGAACGCCAACGCAGCGCGTACACGGTGGCGGACGCCAAGCGCTTCGTCATGCGGCTGTGCGAGCGGCTTGAGGTGGACGCGCGCCACGTCGTGCCGGGGTATGAAGACGTCTTCTATTACCTGTGGCGCGAACGCCGGCTGCCTGCCAACGTGGACCCGTTCGATTCCCGGCTGGACGATGAAATGGAACGCGCGCGCCTGCGCCGCGTGTTCGAGCAGAAGCTGGACAGTATCGTCGGCTATGCGTTGCCGATCCAGGCGGGCGAGGGCGGGCCATGGGTGTCCGGCCCCTGGTTCTTGCGCGACGAACGCATGTACCTGTTTCCCGGCGATTCGCCGATGGGCCTGCGCCTGCCGCTGGACTCGCTGCCCTGGGCGGCCGAGGCCGATGCGCCGGTGCTGACGGAGCGCGACCCCTTCGATGCGCGTCGTTCGCTGCCGGGGCCGTCGCAGCTGCTGGCGCAGAGCCGGCGTATGGGGGCATCCGCAACGCCGGAAGCCCACCCGCCCGCCAAGTTCGAGTCCGCCGCCAACCTGACCCGCACCGCGATGTGCGTGGAAACGCGCAACGGCATCCTGTATGTGTTCATGCCGCCCTTGCCGCGCCTGGAAGATTACCTGGCGCTGGTGGCGCAGGTGGAAGGCACGGCGCGCGATCTGGGCGTGAAGATTGTGCTGGAAGGCTACCCGCCGCCGCGCGATCCCCGTCTGAAGGTGCTGGCGGTGACGCCCGACCCCGGCGTTATCGAAGTCAACATCCACCCGGCCGCCAATTGGGCCGAACTGGTCGACCACACGGAATTCCTGTACGAAACCGCCTTCGAGACCCGGCTGTCCACCGAAAAATTCATGGCCGACGGCCGCCACACCGGCACCGGCGGCGGCAACCACTTCGTGCTGGGCGGCGCCACGCCGGCCGATAGCCCCTTTCTGCGCCGCCCCGACGTGCTGGCCAGCCTGTTGGCGTATTGGGTCAACCATCCGTCTTTGTCGTACTTGTTTTCCGGGCTGTTCATCGGCCCCACCAGCCAGGCGCCGCGCATCGACGAGGCGCGCAACGACCAGGTTTACGAGCTGGAACTGGCGTTTCAGGAAATCCACCGGCGCTGCGCCGAACAGGGCGAGCAGGTGCCGCCCTGGATGATCGACCGCGCGCTGCGCAATATCCTGGTCGACGTGACCGGCAATACGCACCGCTCGGAATTCTGCATCGACAAGCTGTATTCGCCCGACAGCGCCACCGGCCGCCTGGGCCTGCTGGAACTGCGCGCCTTTGAAATGCCGCCGCATGCGCGCATGAGCCTGGCGCAGCAGCTGCTGCTGCGCGGCCTGGTGGCGCATTTCTGGAAAACGCCCTATACCGCGCGCCTGACGCGCTGGGGCACCGAGCTGCATGACCGCTTCCTGCTGCCCACCTTTGTGAAGATGGATTTCGAAGACGTGCTGGCGGATCTTAACGAGGCGGGTTACGGCTTTGACCCTGCCTGGTTCGCGCCGCATTTCGAGTTCCGCTTCCCGCTGTTCGGGGACGTGGCGGCGCGCGGCATCCATCTGGAACTGCGCGGCGCGCTGGAGCCCTGGCACGTGATGGGCGAAGAGGGCTCGTCCGCGGGCACGGTGCGCTACGTGGATTCGTCGTTGGAACGGGTGGAAATCCGGGTATCGGGCTTGAACGACAACCGCTATGTTGTCACGGTCAATGGCCGCGCGCTGCCCTTGCAGCCGACCGGCCGGGTAGGCGAGTACGTGGCGGGGGTGCGCTACAAGGCCTGGTCGCCGCCGTCGGCGCTGCATCCGACGATACCGGTGCATGTGCCCTTGACGGTGGACATTGTCGACACCTGGAATCAACGCTCATTGGGGGGCTGCAAATATCATGTCGCGCATCCGGGCGGGTTGAATCCGGAATCGTTCCCGGTCAATTCCTACGAGGCCGAGAGCCGGCGCCTGGCCCGGTTCGAGAAAATCGGGCACACGCCGGGCCGCATGGACGTGGCGCCGGCGCAAGTGGGCCGTGAATTTCCGTTCTCGCTGGATTTAAGGCACGATTGACCCCTTGTTGGAATTTGAACCCCGGCGCCCCCGTCGCCTCTTGAAGCCCCATGCCGCAATTTCTTTTTCAGACCGATCCGTCGCAGGATGTCGCATCCCTGGCGGTTCATGCGGCGCTGCCCGCGCGGCCTGGGCACTATGACGAACTGCGCGCGCCGCCCGATGCGTCGGGCGCGACGCAGCTGCGCGAACCGTGGCCCCAATTCTTCGAGCTCCTGGGCACCAGCGGCTTTGCCGACCTGGACCGGCGCGTGGACGGGGTGGCGCGGCAAATCCGCGAAAACGGCATCACCTACAACATCTACGCCGAAGCCAATGGGTCGGCGCGGCCGTGGTCGCTGGACCTGCTGCCCTTTGTCATCAACGACACCGACTGGGCGGCCATCGAACAGGGGGTGTGCCAGCGCGCCAGCCTGTTGAACCGCGTGCTGGCCGATGTCTACGGCCCGCAAACCCTGCTGGCCGACAAGCTGATTCCGCCCGCGCTGGTGTTCGGCCATCCCGGTTATCTGCGGCCCTTGCGCGGCTACCAGCCGCCGGGCGGCACTTATCTGCACATTGCCGCGTTCGACCTGGCGCGCGCCAGCGATGGCGGCTGGTGGGTGGTGTCGCAACGCACACAAGCGCCATCCGGGCTGGGCTATCTGCTGGAAAACCGGCTGACCATTTCGGGCATGTTCCCCGAGGCGTTCAAGCAGTTGCGCGTGCAGCATCTGGCCACCAGCTACCGGCGGCTGATGGACATGCTGTACAAGCTGAGCCCGGGCGGGCTGCCCGCGCACACGCCGCCGCGCATCGTGCTGCTGACCCCGGGGCCGTACAACGAAACCTATTTCGAACAGACCTACCTGGCGCGCTATCTGGGCGTGACGCTGGTCGAAGGCGGCGACCTTGTCGTGCGCGACAAGATGCTTTACCTGAAAACGCTGCACGGGCTGGAACGCGTGCACGCGGTGCTGCGCCGCCTGGACGACGATTTTTGCGACCCGCTTGAGCTGCGTTCCGATTCCACGCTGGGCGTGCCGGGGCTGTTGCAGGTGATGCGCGCCGGCAACGTGCTGGTGGCCAATTCGCTGGGCGCGAGCTTCCTGGAGTCGCCCGCGATCAACGGCTTTCTGCCCGCCATCAGCCGCCGCCTGTTCGATGCCGATCTGCTGTTGCCGTCGCTGCCCTCGTGGTGGTGCGGCGAGGCCGCCGCGCGCGAACAGGCGTTGGCGAACCTGCCGGGCATGGTCATCAAATCAACCTACCCCAGCAATATGCGGGGCGGCTTCGAGCCGGTCATCGGGCGCGCCGTGCCGCCGTCCGACACCGCCGCGCTGCATGCGCGCATCGCCGACAACCCCGACGCCTACACCGTCCAGGAATATCTGCCCCTGTCGCAGGCGCCCAGCTGGAGTTCGGGCCACATCGTGCCGCGCGCGGCGATGCTGCGCGTCTTCGTCATCGCCGATGGCGAGGGCGGCTGGAACGTCCTGCCCGGCGGCCTGACGCGCATCGCCAGCCGCGAACAGCAGATTGTGTCGATGCAGCGCGGCGGCAGCAGCATGGACACGTGGGTCACCACGCGCGGCGCGGTGGACACGTTTTCAATGCTGCCCGTTCAGCTGCGGCTGGAAGACATCGCCCCCGCGCATCGTCCCGTGTCCAGCCGCGCCGCCGAAAACCTGTTCTGGATGGGGCGCTACACCGAACGCGCGGAAAACGATGTGCGCCTGGCCACGGTGGCGCTGACCTGGCTGAACAGCGATGAAGACAATGCCGGCGAACTGTTTGCCGCCGTCGACACGCTGTGCCGGCGCAGCGGGCTGGTGCCTGCCGCGCCCACCTTGTCGGCACGCATGTTCGAGTCGACGCTGGTGGCCCAACTGGTCAGCGACGAGGCGCAGGGCGGGGTGGCGCGCAACTTGGGCGCGCTGGCGTTTGCCGCCGGCCAGATCCGTGACCGCCTGTCGCCCGAGCATTGGCGGCTGGTGGTGACGGCGCATGAATGGTTCATGCGCATGGCCTCGGCAGGCAGGGGGCGCGATACCGCCGCGCCGCTTTCTGCCCCCGTTTCTGCCGCCGTTTCTGCCCCCGTTTCTCCGTCCATCTCTGCGTCCATTTCCGCGCCGGACGTCCTGCGCGGCTTGCGCAGCCTGGGCATGCAGCTGTCGGCCATCACCGGCTCGCAAACCGACCGCATGACGCGCGACGACGGCTGGCGCCTGTTGACCATCGGCCGGCAGATCGAACGTCTGGCCGCCATGGCCGGTTTGCTGGGCGAGCTGTTCCGCCGCAACGCGGTGCTGGGCGATAGCGGCTTCAACATGCTGCTGGACCTGTTTGACAGCAAGATCACGTATCGCGCCTATTACCCGGGGCGCCAGGAAGTGCCCGCGCTGCTGAACCTGCTGGTGCAAGAGCCCGCCAACCCGCGTTCACTGGCCTGTGTGCTGAGCGTGCTGCGCAAAGAACTGGCGCGGCTGCCCGATACCGTCGCGGGGCCGGGCAAGGACCTGGTGAACCTGCTGCCGTCGGAAGGGGTGGGCGTATCGTTGGCGGACCTTTGCCTACAGACCCAGGGCCTGTACGCGGGCGTGCTGACCTTGTGCGGGCAGCTGGAACTGGCCGCCAGCAGCTTGTCCAACGAGATCAGCCTGCGATATTTCAGCCATGCGGCCGGCCATGACCAAACGCTTACCGCGTAACTTCCGAGGCATGCCGACATGAATGGGGTGACGCTGATCGTCGATCACGAAACCGCGTATCGCTACGATTCGCCGGTGGAACTGGCCCACCATCTGGGTTATCTGCGCCCGTTACACGACGCGTGGCAGGTGCTTGAGGCCTACGCGCTGGAGGTGACTCCCGTGCCGCCCGGCATCTCCGAGGCCGTGGACGGCTTTGGCAACACGCGCTGCACCTTTGCGCTGTACGCGCCGCACGAGGCACTGACGGTGCGCGCCACCAGCCGCGTCACCGTCCATCCGCGCTTTGACGCGCTGGACGCAACACAGGGTTTGCCGTGGGAAGCCGCGGCGCAGCGCCTTCGCTACGACCCGGCCTTGCCCTACGCGCCCGAAGTCGAATTCACCTTCGCTTCTCCCTATGTTCCGCTGCATGCCGAGCTTCGGGCATACGGCTTGCTGTCGTTCACCCCGGGCCGCCCGGTGGCCGAGGCGGCGATGGAGCTAATGCACCGTATCCACGCGGATTTCACCTACCGGCCCGCGCACACCCAGGTGTCCACGCCGGTACTTGACGCGTTCCAGGAACGTATCGGCGTCTGCCAGGATTTTGCGCACGTGATGATCGGCTGCCTGCGCGCCCTGGGCTTGCCGGCGCGTTACGTCAGTGGCTATCTGATGTCGCAACCGCCGCCCGGCAAACCGCGTCTGATCGGCGCCGACGCCTCGCACGCCTGGGTGTCGGTGCACTGCGCGGGGGTGGACATCAATGGGGGCTGGATCGATCTGGACCCCACCAACGACGTGGTGCCGGGCACGGCGCACGTGGTGCTGGCGTATGGCCGCGACTACGGCGACGTTACGCCGTTGCGTGGCGTGATCCGGGGCGGCGGCCATGAATTGAATGTGCGCGTAACCGTCGCGCCCATAGACGAGTTTCCGACAGGGACTGATGCATGAGCTATTTCTTCGACGCGATCAACCGCCAACTGCGCGCCCCGAAACGCCAGCGCGTGCGGCATGCGCGCGCGAAGGCTTTTCAGTGCGTGTGCGGACAGCCCGTTTTCTTTAGCAATACCGAATGCCTGAACTGCCACCGGCAATTGGGTTTTGACCCGAAGCGCGGCCACGTGATCGCGCTGGACGATGCCCCCGGCGGCATCCTGCGCGAATCGGGCAAGGTGCGCGGCAAGACGTACAAACGCTGCGGCAACTTCAGCCTGCCGGCGCTGTGCAACTGGCTGGTGCCCGCGCAGTCGCCCGACACGCTATGCCTGGCCTGTAACCTGAACCGCACCATCCCGGATCTTTCCGTACCGGAGAACGGCCCGCTGTGGTTCAAGGTGGAAGCCGCCAAGCGCCAGATGATCGCCCAGGTGATGACGCTGGGTTTGCCCATCCGGCGCTCGGTGGCGCCTGACGACGGCGGCCTGGCGTTCGACCTGCTGGCGCCCGTCGATGACGGCACCCCCTTGCTGACCGGCCACGCGCAGGGGCTCATCACCATCAACATCCGCGAGGCCGACGACGCCTACCGGGTGAAGGTGCGTGAAGACATGCACGAGCCGTACCGCACGCTGCTGGGCCATTTTCGCCACGAGATCGGCCATTACTACTGGGACCAGCTGATTGCACCCGGCCCCTGGCTGGAACCGTTCCGGCAGGTTTTCGGCGACGAACGCGCCGACTACGGCGAGGCCCTGCAACGCAACTACGAACAAGGCCCGCCCGCCGATTGGGAACTGCACTACATCAGCACTTACGCGTCGTGCCACCCATGGGAAGACTGGGCCGAAACCTGGGCGCATTACCTGCACATGATGGACACGCTGGATACCGCCATCAGCTTCGGCGTCACGCGCACCGCCGTCGAACAATCCTACGAGCCCTTCACCAAAGAAGCCCTGTACGACCCGGAAGACCCCGACGGCCAAGCGTTCCTGGACCTGGTCAACGCCTGGGTCGCCCTGACCGGCGTCCTGAACGAGCTGGCCCGCAGCATGGGCCAACGCGACTTCTACCCCTTCGTCCTGCCCGCAGACGTGATCGGCAAGCTTCAGTTCGTGCACCGGGTAGTGAAAGGAGCTTCGGCGGGGTGAGAGAGGCGGTGGGCGCGGAAAATAAGAGGCAAATGAAGCGGCAACTCAACCGGCAAAAAACATGGCCCGCCTGCTGGCTCTGGACTCCATGAAGGCCAAGATAAGCGCGGTCGTGCAGGTGGAAACCTCGCATGGCCGTTTGCGGAAAGAAGCCGCCTTGCCGATCTTGCTGCCCGCCCTGTATGGCGGGGTGGATGACGCTCCGTGACCGGACTGCACCAAGCGCTACGCCTGCCCGACTGGGTGTGCATGGCGTCCATGCCCGTTGCCCAGGCCGCGGCGCACCTGCTTGCCGCCGTGGGCGATGAGGCCTTGGCGTGGCGCCAGGCAACCGGGGCGATGAGCCCCGGGCGGCGCGCCGAGTTCGTGGCGGGTCGGGTGTGTGCGTGGCGGGCATTACTTGAGGCGAGGGCGAAGGAGGCGGGGGACAAGGAGGCAGGCGACAAGGACGCAGGGGACAAGGACGCGGGGGCGAAGGACGCGGGGGCGAAGGGCACAGCGGCGACGGTTCGCGGGCCGGTGTTGCCCGTGCACGAGCGGCTGCCGGTGTGGCCGGCGGGGTGGTTGGGCAGCATCAGCCATAGCGGGGCGTGGGCCGTTGCGGCGGTGGCTTCGGAAGCGCGGTGCCAGGCGCTGGGGCTGGACTTGCAGGATCTGATCGCCCCGCAAACCGTGGCCGACGTGCAGCCGCTGGTGGCGACCGAGCGCGAACTTGCCCGCATGGCGGCGCAGTGGGATCGCCCCCATGCGCTGACCTTATTGTTTTCCGCCAAGGAAGCGCTGTACAAGGCGCTGTATCCGCGCCTGCGCAGATTCCAGGATTTCGATGCCGCCGAATTGACGGCAATAAGCGCAAGCAGGGCCGAAGTGACGCTGACCCTGACCCGCGATTGGGATGACGTCGCTTGGCGGGCCGGGCAGGCGTTAAGCGTACGCTACGCGTGGGTGGCCGAAGGGGTGCTGACGGCCTGCTGCGTGGCGGCGGGTAGGACGGCGGCGGGTGGGGCCGGAGCGGGCGGCTGAGCGCCCGCGGCTCCATTCTGCCGGCCCCGCCACGCCAGTCACACCGTCAGGCTGATCCAGGTCGTCTTCAAGTCCGAATATTTGTCGAGCGCGTGCAGGGACTTATCCCGGCCCGACCCCGATTGCTTGACGCCGCCGAACGGCACCGTGATGTCGCCATCGGCGTAGCAGTTGACCCAGACCAGGCCGGCGCGCAGGCGGCGCGACAGGCGATGCGCGCGCGACAGGTTGGCCGTCCACAGGCCCGCGCCCAGCCCGTAGACCGAGTCGTTGGCCAGCGCAATGGCTTCGTCTTCGGAGCCGAAACGTTGCGCGGCCAGCACCGGGCCGAAAATTTCTTCGCGGACCAAGGCGGAATCCTGGTGCGCGCAATCGAAAATGGTGGGTTCGATGTAGTAGCCGCCCGTGTCGCTGCGCGCCTGCTTGCCGCCGATGCGCAACGTTGCGCCTTCGGACTGGCCGGCGGCAATGCGGTCCAGCACGCCCTGCATCTGCCGTTCGTCCACCATCGCGCCCATGGCGGTGGCCGGGTCCAGCGGGTCGCCCGGCTGCAACGTGGCCGCCACCGCCGCGACTTTTTCCATGAAGGCGTCGTAAATGCCGTCCTGCACGTACAGGCGCGAGCCGGCGATGCACACTTCGCCCTGGTTCGAGAAGATGGCCAGCGCGGCGGCTTGCGCGGCGCGGTCCAGGTCGGGGCAGTCGTCAAACACGATGTGCGGCGACTTGCCGCCACATTCTAGCCACACCCGCTTCAAGTTCGATTCGCCCGCATAGCTCATGAAGCGCTTGCCCGTGGCGGTGGACCCGGTGAACGCCACGCAGTCCACGTCGGGGTGGCGGCCCAGCGCCTGCCCGGCCACGGCGCCCAGGCCCGGCACCACGTTGAAGACGCCGGCGGGAATGCCGGCTTGTTCCGCCAGCGCCGCCAGCCGGATGGCCGACAGCGAGGCCTGTTCGGCCGGCTTCAGGATGACGCTGTTGCCCGCCGCCAACGCGGGCGCCACTTTCCAGGCGGCCATCATCAGCGGGTAGTTCCACGGCACCACGGCGGCGACCACGCCCAGCGCTTCGCGCGTGATGGTGGCCAGCGCGTCCGGGCCGGTCGGGGCGATCTGGTCGTAGATCTTGTCGATGGCTTCGGCGTACCAGGCGTAGCAGCGCGCGGTCTCCGGCACGTCGAAAGCCAGCGCGTCGCGGATGGGCTTGCCCATGTCCAGCGTTTCCAGCAGCGCGAGTTCTTCGGTGTGTTCGTCGATCAGGCGGGCCAGGCGCAGCAGGCGTTCCTTGCGTTGGCGCGGGGCCAGCTGGCTCCAGACGCCGGCTTCGAACGCGCGGCGCGCGGCGGCCACGGCGCGGTCTACATCGGCCTGGCCGCAAGCGGCTACGTCGGCCAGCCGCCGGCCGTCGATGGGGCTGGAGGCGGCGAACGTAGCGCCGTCGGCGGCGTCGCAGTAGGCGCCGTCGATGTAGGCGCGGCCGTCGATGCGCAGCGTGGCGGCGCGGTCATGCCAATAGGCGCGGTCGTGTTGGCTCATGCGGGTTCTCCGGAATGAAGGCGGGATGGGGGGGTGGAGCCGGGGGGCGTATCGCTGTGCGCGTTGGCGCGCGCAACCATCGCGTCCAGCAGCACGTTGCAGCCCGCTTCCAGGTCGGCGGGCTTGGCGTCTTCGATCTCGTTGTGGCTCACGCCATCCTTGCAGGGCACGAAGATCATGGCGGTGGGCGTGACGCTGGCCATGTAGACGGCGTCGTGGCCGGCGCCCGTCACGATGTCCATGGCGGCCAGGCCCCGGCGCGTGGCGCCGTCGCGCACCTTTGCCACCAGGTCCGGGTCGAACGGGGTGGGCGGGAAGTACTGCACCTGCTTGACGTCAACGGCGACGCCGTGGCGTTCGGCTACGTCGGTGCACGCGGCCAGCCAGCGCGCGTCCATCTGCGTCAGCGTGGCTTCGTCTTCATGGCGCAGGTCCACGGTGAAGCGGACCTGACCGGGGATGACATTGCGCGAGCCCGGATGCGCATGGATTTCGCCCACCGTGCCGCGCCCATGCGGTTGGTTGTCGTTGGCGATGCCGATCACCGCCTGCAACAGGAACGTGGCGGCGTACAGCGCGTCGCGGCGGATGGGCATGGGGGTCGGGCCGGCATGCATTTCCATGCCGGTGATCACCACGTCGTACCAGCGCACGCCCAGCGACCCGGTCACCACGCCGACCACTTTGTCTTCATGTTCCAGGATGGGGCCTTGTTCGATGTGCGCCTCGAAGTACGCGCCCACCGGCCGCCCACCCACGGGGTCCGCGCCCGCGTAGCCGATGGCGGCCAGTTCGTCGGCCACCGACTTGCCGTCGTGGTCGCGCGCGGCCAGCGCCACTTCCAGCGGGAATTTGCCGGCGAATACGCCGGAGCCCATCATCACGGGCAAAAAGCGCGAGCCTTCTTCGTTGGTCCAGATGGCCACTTCCAGCGGCGCCTCGGTGACGACGCCGTGGTCGTTCAGGCTGCGCATGACTTCCAGCCCGGCCAGCACGCCGTAGCAGCCGTCGAACTTGCCACCGGTGGGCTGCGTGTCGATGTGGCTGCCGGTCATGACGGGCGGCAGGTCGTTGTTGCGGCCGGCGCGGCGCGCAAAGATGTTGCCCACCTGGTCCACGCGCAGCGTCATGCCGGCCTCGCGCATCCAGCCGGTGACCAGGTCGCGGCCCTGGCCGTCCAGCGCGGTCAGCGCCAGCCGGCAGTTGCCGCCCTTGGGGGTGGCGCCGATCCGCGCCAGGTCCATCAGCGACTGCCACAGCCGCTGTCCGTTGATCGAAATCGTGCTTGTCATGGGTTCACGTCCTGTCAATGGCCATTGTTGGCGGAGTTCGGGTTGCCGTTGCCGCGCGCGATGCGGGCTTGCGCGGCTTGGCGGATGCCCATCAGCGTTTCGCCCGGGGCGATGCCGTTGGCGTCGTAGCGGATTTCCAGCAGCGCGGGCAGGCTTTCCTTATCGGCAAAGGCCAGCGCGCGTTCAAACGCGGGTCCGAAATCTTCCGTGGTTTCCACGGCTTCACCATAACCGCCGTAGCCCCGGATGATCTGCGTAAAGTCGGGGTTTTCAAAGCCCAGCGCAATCGTGCGGGCGGGGAATTCGCGTTCCTGGTGGGCGCGGATGGTGCCCCAGATACTGTTGTTGAACACCAGCACGACCACGCCCAGCTTGTACTGCAAGGCCACGCCCAGTTCCTGCATGTTCATCTGAAAGCAGCCGTCGCCCGCATAGCACACCACGGTGCGGGCACGGTCTTGCAGCTTGGCCGAAATGGCGGCGGGCAGGCCGTAGCCCATCGACCCCACGGTAGGCGTCAGGCTGGTGCCCGGGCCGGTGTAGCGGCGATAGCGGTGCGGATACAGCGCGTAGTTGCCCGCGCCCACGGTGATGCAGGCGTTGGCCGGCACGTGCGCGTCCACGTAGGCGGCCGCCGCGTCCAGGCTCATCGGGCCGGGCGCGGGCAGCGGGGTCAGGCTGTCCACCAGTTGCTGATGCGCGATGCGCACGGCCTCGCCACGCGGCTTGGCATGACCGGGCGCCAGGTCCGCCAGGCTGGCGGCAAAGCTGGCCACATCCGCCACGATGGCCTGCGTGGGCGAAAACACCCGACCCAGCTCGGCGGCGTCCGGGTAGACGTGGATCAGCTTCTGGCGCGGCAGCGGGCTTTCGATGACGGTATAGCCTTCGGTCGTGGCTTCGCCCAGGCGCGTGCCCACGGCCAGCACCAGGTCGGCGTCCTTGACGCGCTGGCGCAGTTCCGGCGTCATCGCCCAGCCGACGTGGCCGGCGGCGTTGGGATGGCGCTGGTCAAAACACTCCAGGCGGCGCCACGCGGTGCCCACGGGCAGCTCGAAGCGTTCGGCAAAACCGGCAACCTGGTCGATGGCGGTCTGGTGCCAGCCATTGCCGCCCAGCAGCAGGAAGGGGCGTTCGGCGGCGTTCAGCAATTCGGTCATGCGCGCCAGATCGGCGGCGCCCGGGTGGCTGTGCACGCGCGGGTAGCGCGGCAGGTCCGCCACGCGGGCCGTGCCCCACAACGTGTCTTCGGGCAGCGCCAGCACCACGGGGCCGGGCCGGCCGCTGGTGGCAACGGCGAAGGCGCGCGAAATGAACTCGGGGATCCGGTCGGTGCGATCGATCTGCGCCACCCACTTGGCCATTTGCCCGAACATGCGGCGGTAATCGATTTCCTGAAAGGCTTCGCGTTCCATGAAGTCGTTGCCGACCTGGCCCACGAACAGGATCATCGGCGTGGAGTCCTGGTAGGCGGTGTGCACGCCGATGCTGGCGTTGGTGGCGCCCGGGCCGCGCGTGACGAAGCAGATGCCGGGTTCGCCCGTCAGCTTGCCATAGGCCTCGGCCATGTAGGCCGCGCCGCTTTCCTGGCGGCAGACCACGGGTTCGATGGCGTCGGTGTGTTCGTTCAGCGCGTCGATGCACGGCAGGTAGCTTTCGCCGGGAATCATGAACACGCGGCGCGCGCCATGGATGCGCAGCTGCTGCATCAGGATCTGGCCGCCGTTGCGTTCGGGAAGTGCGGATGACGTCATGCAAGGTCTCCTTGTTGTGGCACGGCCTGCGCGCGGCGCTCGGCGGCCCATCGTTCGAATTGGTCATGGCGCGCCAACAGGCGGCGCGCGGTGTTGTAGGTGGGCGGGTCGATGCGTTCGGCGTCGTGGCGGCCGGCGCGTTGCGCCTCGAAGCGCGCCACGCAGTCGCGCGCGGCGTCCACGTCTGGCGGGGCCGGAGTGAACACCTGGTGGATCAGGGGCACCTGTTCGGCCACCGTGGCACATTTGGATTTCAGGCCCAGGCGGCGCGCCCAGCGCAGGTCCGCTTCCAGCGCGGGCAGGTCGCGGTAATTGAACGGGCAGTCGATCGGCACGCAGCCGGCGGCGGTGCAGTCCACCAGAAAGCGGGCGCGCACGGCGTGCAGTTCGATGCCGTCCTTGCCGCGCTCGGCGCCCAGGCTGGCCGTCAGGTCTTCGGCGGCCAGCAGGCAGGCGGACACGCGCGGGCTGGCGGTCAGGATGTCGTAGGCCCGCACCAGCCCCAGCGCCGATTCCAGCGTGGGCGCGATCTCGGTACTGCCGGCGGGCAAGCCCAGTTCGGCTTCCAGCGCCGTGATGGCCTGATCCAGCGCAACGATCTGCGCGGCGCTTTCGGCGTGCGGCAGGAACACCGCATCGGGTGCGCCCGGCATCACGCCGCGCAGGTCGGCCAGCCCGTCGTCTTCCAGCTTGTTGATGCGCACGGCCGCCACGACGCCCTGCGCGCGGCACGTGGCGAACAAGGCCGCAATGCGTGGCCGGGCGGCGGGCCGTTCCACCGCCGCGGTGAATTCTTCCAGGTCGGCCACCAGCGCGTCCGTGCCGCTGGCCAGGCCCGCGGCCTGCGCGGCGGCGTCCATGCCGGGTACGAACATCCAGCTGCGGCGCAGCGCGGCGGGGCGGCGTAGATAGGTGTGGGTGGTCATTGCACGTGCCTCGGCAGGAACAGCACCAGTTCAGGAACAAACGTCAGCAGCAACATCACGCTGGTCATGGCCAGCATCATCCAGGACAGCGGGCGCAGCGTTTGCATCATGTTGATGCCGCCGATCTTGCAGGCGGCCATCAGGTCTACCCCGACCGGGGGCGTGTTGGCGCCGATGGCCATGTTGATGGACAGCAGAATGCCGAAATGCACCGGGTCGATGTTGTAGTGTGCCAGCACCGGCATCACCACGGGGGCCACGATGATGATGACGGGGATGGCCTCCATGAAGGTGCCCAGCAGCAGCAATACCACCGTCAGCACCAGCAGCACGGCCGTCTTGCTGTCGGTCCATTCCACCAGCAGGGTGGATAAGGCTTGCGGCACCTGTTCGGCCACCAGCACCCAGGCAAACAAGCCGGACGCGCCGATGATAAGCAGGATGGACGCGCTGCTTTCGCCGGTGGATTTCAGGTTGTCCCACAACGATTTCACGCTTAGCGTGCGGTACCAGAAAAAGCCGATCAACAGGGCGTAGACAATCGCGCTGGAGGCGGCTTCGGTGGCGGTGAAGATGCCGAAGCGGATGCCGCCGATGATCAGCACCGGCACCATCAGCGCGGGCAGCGCATCGATGGCCGCGGCGCGCAGTTCGCCCCAGGAAAAAGGCTGGCCGCCCGCCCAGTTGTGCTTGCGCGACTGCCAGATGGCCACGCCGATCAAGGACAGGCCCAGCAGGATGCCCGGGATGATGCCGGCCACGAACAGCTTGCCCACCGACGTATCGGTGATGGTGCCGTAGACGATCAGCACGATGCTGGGCGGGATGATGGTGGACGTGGCGCCCGCGCTGCCCACCAGCGCGCAGGAAAAGCCCTTGTCGTAACCGCTACGCGCCATGGCGGGCAACAACAGGCTGCCGATGGCGACCACGTCGGCCACGCCCGAGCCGGACAGCGCGCCGAACATCAGGCAGGCCAGCACGGCCACGACCGCCAGGCCGCCCTTGATGTCGCCGACGATGGCGGCGCACAGGCGCACGATGCGCTGCGTCAGGCCGGCGCCGTTCATCAGCTGCGCGGCCAGGATGAACAGCGGAATCGCCAGCAGGGTGAAGCTGTCCAGCCCCACCACGTACTGCTGCGCCGCCACCATCATGGGCGCCGAGTCATACACGGCCAGATAGGCCAGGCACGACAGCACCAGGCCGAATGCAATGGGCATGTCGATCAACACGGTGATCGTAAACACGCCCATCAGGAAGAGAGCACCCGAAGACATCTTGTTATTCCTTTGCCGTGGCGGGGGTGGGCGCGAACAGCTGCGCCAGATGGACGACGATGGTGACCGCGCACGCAAACGGCAACGCCAGGTAGACCGTGCCGGCGGACACGTCCAGCGCGGGCAGCGTCTGGTCGCCCGTGAGCTCGGCCAGTTGCCAGCCCGCGTAGCCCAGCGCCGCCAGGCCCACGATGACCAGCAGCTGGTTCAGCCGCTCGAAGGCATTGAGCACGCGCGGGCTGCGCACCACGAAAGGCAGCAGGCCGGCCATCAGGTGAGAGCGTTCGTAGCTGCACGCCACGCCGCCGATGAAGGCCGACCACACCAGCACCAGGCGCGGCAATTCCTCGGCCCAGTGCGGCGTGGTGTGCGTGACAAAGCGCGAGAACACCACGTAAGAGATCAGGATCGCCAGCAAGGCCACCGCCAGGGCGGCAAAGGCCTTGCTGATGCCCGACAGGATGGCGGACAGTCGGTTAAGCATTACTGGGCCTCGCGGTACTTCTGCACAATCGCCATCAGTTCGGGGCCGTAGGTGACCGAGTAGGTCTTCCACACGGGCAGCACGGCGGCGGCAAAGGCGGCCTTGTCGACCTCGTTGACCTGCATGCCTTTTTCTTTGAGCTGGGCCACGAACTGCTGGTCGCCGTCGGTGATCATCTTGCGCTGGGCGTCGCGCCACTTGTCGGCGGCGGCCTGCACCACCTTCTTGTCATCGGCGGAAATGCGGTTCCAGACCGGCTTGGAAATGATCAGGTTGGCCGGGCCCCACACGTGACCCGTCAGCGACAGGTACTTCTGCACTTCAAAGAACGACGACGTGTAGATGATGGACAAGGGGTTCTCTTGCGCGTCGAACACCTTTTGCTGCAACGCCGAGTACAGCTCGCCAAAGGCCAGCGGGGCCGGGTTGGCGCCCAGCGCGGTAAAGGTGTCCAGGCGCATCTTGTCGGGCGTGACGCGGGTTTTCAGGCCAGTCAGGTCGGCGGGCTTGTTCACGGGGCCGCGATTGTTGGTCACGTGGCGAAAGCCGTTTTCCCACCACGAGATGATGGTCAGGTTTTTCTTGTCGGCCAGCTTGGCCAGCGCCTCGCCCAGCTCGCCGTCATAGGCCTTGTAGGCTTGCTGCGACGACGACCACGTGTAGGGCAGTTCCACCACGCCGAACTTCGGTTCAATCGGCTGCAACGAACCCGAGCCGATGATGGCGGCGCCCTGGCTACCGATCTGCAAGCCTTCCAGCATGGTCTTTTCGTTGCCCAGCTGGCCGCTGGGGAACAACACGAAGTTGACGCGGCCGGCGGTCTTTTCCTTGACCTCGGCGGCAAAACCCTCGGCCGCCTTGTTCCAGCTGTGGCTGGGAGCCAGCACGTGGCCCAGCTTGATGTCCAGGGCGTGGGCGGACAGCGGCGCAAAGCCGGCCACGGCAAGCAGAGCGCCGCCGATCAGGGCGCGAAACGTTTGGGGAGCGTGGGTCATGAAGTAACTCCAGATGCAAGAGAGAAGTAGGGGTGGTGGGTTCAACAGGCGGCGGGGTGCGGCCCCGCTCAGTAGGATTGCGCCCGCATGGATGCGGGGTGGCCGGGCAGGGGGATACGCGTACCGGTATCGGTCAGGCCGTTGTCTCCCACGGCCAGCACCTGCAAGGTTGCGTCCAGAAAATTGCCGACATACAGGTAGCGGCTGTCGGGGCTGAAGGCGATGCCTTCGGGCAAGGCGCCCACATCGATCGCGCCCGCGCGGGTGACGCGCAGGCCGTCGATGTGCAACAGCACGATCTGGCCGTGTGGATGGTGGAACCAGTCGGACGACGGGTTGTTGGAGCCCTGCACAATGGCCACGGCGGCGTGGCGGCCATCGGGGCTGATGGCGATGCCTTCGGGGCCGTCTTCCACCATGATGCGGTCGACGACGCGTGGCGGATCGCTTTGCAAATCCACCACGCTGATGGAATCGGCGTGGCCGTCGGACGCCGTGGGGCTGCCCATGTCCACCACCAAGGCCAGCGCGCCATCGGGCGACACGACCAGGTTGAACGGCACCAGCCCGGTGGTCAGGTCTTCGGACGGATCGTGCGTGACGCGGGGCGTGGGGCCGGTGTCGTCGACGTGTAGCACGGCCAGCCGGTGCGTATCGGTTTTGACGACGTAGGCGCGGCGGCCATCGGCCGAGAACGACACGGCGACCACGGGCGTGCCCAGGTCGATTTCCCCGCAGACGGCCACGTGGCCATCGCGGATGGTCAGCACGGACACCGAGCGGCCGGCCTTGTTGGCGACGAGGGCCATCGTGCCCGCGCGGTTGATCGACAGGCCGGACGGTTGCAAGCCCGCTTGCAGCGTCTGCACGATGGCCGGCGGCGTGGCGGTCAGGTCCACCACATACAGGTCACGGCCCGGGGTGGGCTGCCAGCCCTTGCTGTCGGCGCGTTCGGGCCACGCCATGGAATCGGCGATCAAGGCCAGGCGCTGGTCCGGCGTGACGGCCAGATTGACGGGCGGACCGAACAGCGAATTGGGTAGCGGCAGGGTGGCCACCAAGGCGGGCGCGGCGGGGTTGGCGGCGGCGTCGAAGATGCTGAGCGAGTCGCGGCCGGGCGCCAGGAAGCGGATCCGGCCGTCGTCCCAGGTGACTTTCTCGTCGTTGCCGACCAGCAGGTAATGCGGGGCGGGGGCAGGCGGTTGCGCCGCTGGCATCGGTGCGCTGCCGGGTGTGGCGGCCAGGGGCGTTGTCGGGGGGATGGTCGTCACCGGGCTGGTCGTCACTGCGGTCGGGTGTGCGTTCATGCCGCCAGCTCCCGCGCTTCGGGCACGGCCAGCGTCGCGCCGATCAGTTGCCGGGTGTACGGGTGCTTGGGTGCAAAGTAAACCTGGTCCGCCGCGCCGCGCTCGACCACGCGGCCGCCTTGCAGCACGACGATCTCATCCGCAATGTGCTGCACCACCGCCAGGTTGTGGCTGATGAACAGATAGCCCAGGCCGCGTTCGCGTTGCAGTTCCATCAGCAGGTTCAGGATCTGCGCCTGCACGGAAACGTCCAGCGCGGAAGTGGGCTCATCGCAAATCAGCAGCTGCGGTTCCAGCATCAGCGCGCGGGCAATCGCCACGCGCTGGCGCTGGCCGCCCGACAGTTCACGCGGGTAGCGGCCGGCAAACGCGGGCACCAGCCCCACGGCGTCCATCATGCGGCGCACGGCCGCCGCCTGCGAGGCGGCGTTGCCGATGCCATGCACGCGCAACGGCGCGGTCAGGATTTCGTTGATGGTGCGGCGCGGGTTCAGCGACGAATAGGGGTCCTGGAACACCATCTGGATGCGGCGTGCGCGGGCGCGGGCGGGCATGGCGGTCAGCGGTTTTCCGTCCAGCAACGCCTGCCCTTGGGTGGGCGCCAACAGGCCCAGCATCAGTTTGGCGATGGTCGACTTGCCGCTGCCGGATTCACCGACCAGGCCGATGGTCTGGCCGGCGGGCACATGCAGGTCGATGTCATGCAGGATGCGCGGCGCGGGGCGGCGCGAGAACAGGCTGGCGCGGCCGTAGTGGAACGACAGCGCGTCCAGGCGGATGCTGCCGGGCGCGGTGCTTGGCGCGGTGGCGGGCGGGGTGGCCGACGGCATGGCGGTGGCCTTGTTCATGGGAGTATTCATGCCAGGGCTCCTGCGCGCAGCGCGCCGGGTTTGACGCACAGGCAGCGGTGTTCGCCCTGCACGCGCGGGGCGATCGGCTGCGCGCAACGCGGTTCGGCCACCGGGCAACGATCCCGAAACGCGCAGCCCCGGATGGCGGTGTCCAGCGACGGCACGGCCCCGGCGATGGTGGGCAGGTCGGTATGCGGCGCGGTGCGTCCGGGTTGGGGGATGCAATTCAACAGCATGGTGGTGTAAGGATGGCGCGGGTCCGCCAGCACCTCGGCCACGCTGCCGCCTTCGACGATGTCGCCCGCGTACATGACGATGACGTGGTCGGCGATGCGCGCCACCAAGCCCATGTCATGCGAGATGAACACCATGCCCAGGCCGAACTCGGCCTGGATGTCGCCCAGCAGGTCCAGCAATTCGGCCTGCACGGTAACGTCCAGCGCGGTCGTGGGCTCGTCGGCAATCAGCAATTCCGGGCCGCACATCAGCGCCATGGCGATCATCACGCGCTGGCGCAGCCCGCCCGACAGCTCAAACGGATACTGGCGCATGCGTTCTTCCGGGTTGGTGATGCCGACCCGGCGCAGCAGGTATTGCGCGCGCTCGGCGGCCTGGCGGCGGCTGACGCGCTTGTGCCGGCGCATCACGTCGATCAGTTGCGTGCCAATCTGAAACACCGGGTTCAGCGACGTCATCGGATCCTGGAAGATCATGGCGATGCGCGCGCCGCGCAGTTCGGCCAGCTGGCGCGGCGTCAGCGCGGACAGGTCTTGCCCGGCGAACTCCAAGCGCGTCATGCGGCGGCGCGCGGCGGCGGGCAGCAGGTCCAGCAGCGCCAACGCCGTCAACGATTTGCCGCAGCCCGATTCGCCGACGATGCACAGCGTCTTGCCGCGTTCCAGCGTGAAGTCCACCGCGCGTACGACGTGCTTGGTGTGCGTGGCGGTGTGGATGTCGATATGCAGGTTTTCAACCCGCAGCAGGGGGTGGGACGTCGCGGTCATGGCCTCAGCCCTTTTTCATCTGGATGGCGCGCAGCGTTTCGCCCGCGCGGTTCACGCACAGCACCAGCACGAACAGCACGATGCTGGGGATGACCACCAGCGATGGCTGGAACAACATGTTTTCCTTGCCCTCGGCAATCATCAGGCCCAGCGACGGCATCGGCGCGGGCACGCCCAGCCCCAGGAACGACAACGACGCTTCCAGCGTGATGGCCATGGCCGCGTCCACCGTGCCGATGATGAGCAGGTTGCCCACCAGGTTCGGCAGAATGTCGCGCCAGATGATTTGCAGAGGCGTGCAACCTTGCAGCCGCGACGCGGTGACGAATTCGGCGTTGCGCAGGCCGGCGGCCATGGTGCGCGCCACCAGTGCGTAGCGTTCCCACAGCAGCAGGCCCAGCACCAGCACCACCACGGTCAGCGATGCGCCCACCACCGACACCACGGCCAGCGCCACCAGGATGATGGGCAGCGCCAGGCGGGCGGTAATCAGAAAGGACACGGCGCGGTCCACGGCGCCGCCGAAGTAGCCGGCGACCACACCCAGGGTGGTGCCGATCAGCCCGCCCATCAGCGCGACCGACAAGCCGATCAGCGCCGACACCCGCACGCCGTACAGCGCGCGCGCCAACACGTCGCGGCCCAGCTGGTCGGTGCCCAGGATGTGGTTCCAGTCACCGCCCTCAGCCCACACGGGCTCTTGCAGACGCGCCAGCAGGTCTTGCGAATAGGGGTCGTGCGGGATCAGGTACGGGCCGATCAGTCCGGCCAGCACCAGCAGGGCCAGCACGGCCAGGCCAAGCAGTCGGCCGGCGCGGGCCAGACGGTCGCCGCGCGTTGCGGCGGGCAGGGAAGTCGCGGTAGCGGTCATAGCGGTAGTCATCAGGCGGCTCGCACGCGGGGGTCCAGCCAACCGTTGACCAGGTCGGCAAGCAGGGTCAGCACGATGTAGATCAGCGCAAAGATCAGGATCAGTGCCTGCATCGTGGGGAAGTCGCCACGCAGGATGGACGTCCAGGCCAGCAGCCCGGCGCCATTGATGGCGAACACGGTTTCGATGACGACGGAGCCGGCCAGCAAGGTGCCCATCTGCGCCGCCGCCAGGGACACCAGCGGCCGCAGCGCGTTGCGCAGCGCGT
Source organism: Achromobacter sp. RT286_PF (assembly GCF_059760425.1). Classification (NCBI taxonomy): domain Bacteria; kingdom Pseudomonadati; phylum Pseudomonadota; class Betaproteobacteria; order Burkholderiales; family Alcaligenaceae; genus Achromobacter; species Achromobacter sp. RT286_PF. The sequence continues at coordinate 25,095 of NZ_JCBAMR010000023.1, read as the reverse complement.
ACTTCAACACCACGCTGGCGCCGCCCAGGCCCATCGCACGCGCGGTGCGGATGTAGTCGGTGGCCAGCACGGTTTCCATTTCGGATTTCATCAGCCGCAACATCGCCGGCATCGCGAACAGGCCCAGCGCCACCACCGGCATCACGTAGTGCTTCCAGGTGTCAAAGCCCGAGGCGGGCAGCCATTGGTTGCGCACGCTGAACACGATGATGAGTAAAAACGCCAGGCAGAACGGCGGCATGGCCTGTGCGCAGGCGGACAGCAGCATGGTGGCGCGGTCCACCAGCGAGCCTTTGCGCAAGCCGGCCAGCACGCCCAGCGGTATCGCCAGCAGTAATGCAAAGGCCATCGCGGCCATGCCCAGTTTGGCGGTGGCGGGGAAATGCTGGCCCAGCAATTCGGCCACGGGACGGCTGAAGTACAGGCTGTCGCCAAAATCACCGCGCACCACGCCCGCCAGCCAGCGGCCGTATTGCACCAGGATGGGATCGCCAAAGCCGTGCTGTTGCGACAGGCGGGCGGCGTCGGCCGCGCTGCCTTCACCGGCCAGGCGCGCGGCCGGGTTGCCGGACGCAAACACCAGCGAAAAGCTGATCAGCGATACGAACACCACCAGCAGGGCGGCGACCAGCAAGCGGCGAAACAGGAATGCAATCATGGGTCAACCTATAGAGCTAGCGTCGGCTGGCGGCGGCGCATCGGCAAGCATCGACATGCCGCGGCTTGCGTCGGCGCGCGCCGTTCCGCCCAGGCGCATCAAGCGCCTGGATCGGACGGGCACAACGGTTGGAACAACGCCTGGGCGCGATGGCCGCCGGATCAGTTCCAGGTGGCCTTGTAGAAACGCGGAAACTCGTCGCCATCCACCGAGAAGTTAAGGTCCTTGGCCTGCACGGCGTTCAGCGAGTGGTTCCACAGCGGCACCCAGTACGCCTGGTCGGCCACGATCTTCTGCGCGGCGGCGTAGTTCTTCGCGCGCAGGTCGCGGTCGACCGACGTGTCGGCGGCTTCCAGGTACTTGATGACGTCGGCGTTGCGCGCCTGGTCGTCCGGGCCGCCACGGAAAAAGTTGCTGGTCGACAGCGCCGCGTCGGCAATGCCGTACGAACCCCAGTTGGACGCCAGCATGGCGATCTTGCCGTCGCGCCAGTTGGTCATGGCGGCGCCGTATTGCTGTTCCACCAGGTTCACCTTGATGCCGGCCTGCGCCATTTGCGCGGCGGCCGCATCCAGGATGCTGCGCGGCGGGGCCGAGATCACCAGGTCCAGCGTGATGCCGTTGGGGTAGCCGGCCTGGGCCAGCAGCTGCTTGGCACGGGCGGGGTCGAACTTGTAGGTCTGCACATCGGCCGAGCAGCCGAACTGCGCCGGGTTGCAGGCGGCGTTGATGACCTTGGACGCGCCGCCGACCAGTGCCTTGCGGATGGCTTCGCGGTCGATGGCGTGGTTGATGGCCTGGCGCACTTCCTGCTTGGCCAGCGGCGACTTGCCGTCGTCAAAGCGCGGGTTCAGCGAGATATAGCTGATGCGCATGATGCTGCTGCTTTTCACGGCAACCGACGGCGTTTTCTCCATGCGCTTGGCCACATCGGGCGGCACGCGCCAGATCCAGTCCAGGCCGCCGGACAGCAGCTCGGCGTACTGCGTGTTGGCGTCCGGCAGCACGCGCACCACCAGTTTCTGCACGGCGGGCTTGGCGCCGAAGTAATCGTCAAAGCGTTCGTACACGTAGCGGCTGCCGGGCTGGCTGTCGGTCAGGCGGTAGGGGCCGGTGCCGATGGGCTTGGCGCCCATGTCGGACTGGTTGGCCTCGTAGTACTTGCGCGGATAGATCGGCAGGTTTTCCGACAGCATTTCCAGCGCCAGCGGGTAGGGCGTCTTCATCTTGATGCGCACGGTGTCGTCGCCGACTTTTTCGGCGCGGGCAATCCAGGCCACCTGGTTCTGAAAGCGCGCCTTGTAGGTGTCGGACGACACCAGGTTCAGCGTGTACAGCACGTCGTCGATGGTCAGCAGCGAACCGTCGTGAAATTTCACGTCGCGGCGAATCGGCAGGTCGATCGTGGTGTCGTCCACGAACTTGTAGCCGGTGGCGATGGAGGGGCCGAATTCACCCGTGTCCTGGTTTTTTTGCAGCAGACCCGAGAACACCATGCGCGCGAGCGCCAGGCCGGGGCGGTCTGATTCCTTGTAGGCGTCCAGCGTGGCGGGCGCCGCGTCGAACGCGATGTTGAGGGAATTGTCGGCCTTGTTGGCCTGGGCGGCATGAGCGCCTAGCGCCAATAGCGCCGCGCTTATTACCTTCACGGTACGGGTCAGCTGCATGTTTTTCACCTTGAACTGTTTTTATGTGTGTGGACGACGGGTGCTGCGGGGACTGCGAATTCACGTTTCAACGGACAAGCCGATCCCCTTGCCGCGGGCGGCGCTATCTGCGCCGGCGGTGCTTGCACGGTCGGTAAGGGGAGAAGCCCGGGCGTCAGGCCATGGCGGGTTAGCGGGTTATGAGGTCATGGGCTCATCGAATCCCAACGTTGCCGAAATCTTCCCGCAGGCGCGCCAGGATGCCGACCAGGTGGTCATGCATGGCGTGGCGCGCGCGGATGGGATCGCGGTCGACGATGGCCGCGAGGATGCGTTCGTGTTCTTTCTGCGCTTCGATCCACACCTTGGTGGTCACGAAGTGCTCTTCCAGACGGTGGAACACCGGGCTAAGAGTGCTCAGGTGCCAGATGTGCGAAATGGCGGCGGCCAGCGCGGCGTTGCCGCACGCCGCGCCGATGGCGCTATGGAAGGCGCGGTCGTGCACGCTGGGCGATTCGGTCAGCGACATGCCGTCGTGCGCGGCGCGGATGGCGGCAATCTGTGCGGGCGACGCTTTCTGTGCAGCCAGCGCCGCGCATTCCGGCTCGATCAGCAGGCGGGTTTCCAACAGGTCGAAGGGACCGATGTCGGTGGCTTCAGCGCTGCCCGCCGCGCTATCGGCGGCCGCCGCCGGTGGCGTGGCCGCGTCACGCGCGTCGTGATATTGGCCGTCTTCGCGCGGGGCGCAGACGAACACGCCCGTGCCCACGCGCACATCCACATAGCCCTCGATTTCCAGGGCGATCAGCGCCTCGCGCACCGACGCCCGGCTCACTTGCAGCTGCTCGGCCAATTCCCGCTCGGCCGGCAGGCGGCCGCCAACGGGAAAGTGGCCCGCCTTGATGCGCGCGGCGATCTGGTCGGCAATCATGCGGTAAAGGCGGGTGGGGGCAACGGCCTGAAGGGAATTCATCGTGGCGTGAAAGTGGGTTCCGGGGGGTAGAGCGTAATAGGTCTGGGGCGAATGTGTCTTGGATAACGTTTTGACGGGCTGCGGCTTCGGGTTTGGCTTCGGCTTCAGTTTCAGCTTCAGGGGCCGCGTGGAATGCGCTGGCCTTTGTTCGGCTACCTGATGGTCCGGTGGTCAGGCCACTGGACGAAATGTACCGGAGCCAGACGCGCTTGGGAATGCGGGTGACCGCGTATTTGCCCGTTTTCAGGGAAAACCACTAGCGGGGCTCATCGTTTATGCTTCGCGAAAATCTCCTTGAACCGCAGACCCTCACGCCTTCCATGACTGACTCCCGCTATCCCTCGCTTGCGCACTGGGGCGCGTTCACCGCCGTAGTGAAAGACGGGCGAGTCGTCGGCTGCGAGCCTTTTCATGCCGATGCCGCGCCGTCGCCCATGCTGGACTCCATCGCCGAAATGCAGCATTCGCCGTTGCGCGTGCAGCGGCCCGCGGTGCGCCGGGGCTGGCTGGCGGGCAACCGCGAGCGCGAAGGCGACGACTACGTGGAAGTGGAATGGGACCACGCGCTGGACCTGGTGGCGGGGGAACTGGCTCGCGTCCGCGCGGAGCACGGACCCGGCGGTATCTTTGGCGGCTCGTATGGCTGGTCGTCGGCCGGTCGCGTCCACCACGCGCGCAGCTTGATCCGCCGGTTCCTGTTTCTAGGCGGTGGTTGCGTCGATCAGGTCGGCAACTACAGCTGGGGCGCGGCGCAATTCCTGTTGCCGCACGTCATCGGCACCTTCAGCCCGGTCAGCGGCGACGTTACCGACTGGGACAGCGTGCTGGCCAACACGCGCGTCATCGTGGCCTTTGGCGGCATCCCCACCAAGAACAGCCAGGTGACATCGGGCGGCGCGGGGCTGCACAACTTGCCGGCCTGGTTGGCCCGCGCGCAGGCGGCCGGCATCCGCCTGGTGGTGCTCAGCCCCACGCGCGCCGATGTGCCGGACGGCATCGCCGCCGAGTGGATCCCGATTCGGCCCAACACCGACACTGCGCTGATGCTGGCCATGGCGCACACCTTGCTGGCCGAAGGGCGGCACGACGCGTCGTTTCTGGCCAGCCACTGCGTGGGCGCCGATACCTGGGCCGACTACCTGACGGGCGCGGCCGACGGCCAGCCCAAGGACGCGCAATGGGCGGCGGGCATCTGCGGTGTGCCGGCGCCCACCATCACCGCACTGGCGCGCGCCATCGTGGCGCAACGCAGCCTGTTGACGGCGGCGTGGTCGTTGCAACGCGCGCAACATGGCGAACAGCCGTACTGGGCCTTGATCGGGCTGGCCGCGTTGGCCGGTCAGATCGGTTTGCCGGGCGGGGGCTTTGCGTTCGGCCACGCGTCCTTGAACGGCATAGGCCAGCCGCGCCGGCGGGTGCCCGGCCCCGAAGTGCCGGTGCCGAAGAACCCGGCACAGTTGGCCATCCCCGCCGCGCGCATCGCCGACATGCTGCTGTCGCCCGGCCAGCCGTATGACTTCAATGGGGCGCGGCACACGTATCCGGACATCAAGCTGATCTATTGGGCGGGCGGCAACCCGTTCCATCACCATCAGGACCAGAACCGCTTGCGCCGTGCGTGGACCAAGCCCGATACCGTAATCGTGCATGAATCGTGGTGGACACCCTTGGCGCGCCGCGCCGACATCGTGCTGCCCGCCACGACATCACTGGAACGCTGCGACGTGGGCGGCTCGTCGCGCGACCCCTACGTGTTCGCCATGCACCGCGCGGTGGCGCCGCAAGGGCAGGCGCGTAACGACTTCGACATCTTCGCGGCGCTGGCGCGGCGCGCGGGCTTTCACGAGGCCTACACGGCCGGGCGCGACGAAATGGGCTGGTGCCGCCACGTGTACGACGGCATGCGCGGGGGCTGCGCCGAGCGCGGCGTGTCGCTGCCGCCCTTCGATGAATTCTGGGCGCGCGGCTACGCCGAGGTGCCCGCGCCCGACTCGCCGTACGTGCTGTTCGAGGACTTTCGCCGCGATGCGCAAGCGCATCCGCTGCGCACACCCAGCGGCAAGATCGAATTGGCCTCCGACGTGGTGGCGGGCTTTGGCTACGCCGATTGCCCGGGGCATCCGGTGTGGCGGGCGCCATCGGAATGGCTGGGCGCGCCCGTTGCCGACACGTGGCCGCTGCATCTGCTGACGAACCAGCCGCGCCATCGCCTGCACAGCCAGCTGGACCCGGCCGCGTTGTCGCGGTCAAGCAAGATTCAGGGCTGCGAGCCCATCTCGATGCACCCGGAGGACGCCGCCGCGCGGGGCATCGCCGACGGCGACCGCGTGCGTGTCTTCAATGCGCGGGGCGCCTGCCTGGCGGGCGTGCGGCTGGATGCCGGCATGCTGCCGGGCGTGGTGCAGATGTCCACCGGCGCGTGGTCCGACCCGGACGGCGATCTGGACCGGCACGGCAATCCGAATACGCTGACGGCCGACATCGGCACGTCGCGACTGACGCAGGGGTCCAGTGCGCAGACGGCGCTGGTGCAGGTTGAGGCTGCTCCGAACCTGGACCCGAACCTGGGGCCGAACCTGGACCCGGGCTCGGCGCTCGACGCAACCACGGTGCACGGCGCCTGGCAATTGCCCACCATTTCTCAGGCGGCATAGGGGCGGGGTGTGTGGCCGTTAAGGCTATACCCATGCAGGAACTGCAACAGGAACTGCGTTTGTCCTTTGTGCTGATCGCGCCCCCATGCCGTGGCGTGCTGGTTCGCCGACCAGATTCCTGCTACACCCTGATTCATTACTTTGTTGGAGCGATATTCATGTCCGTGCAAGCCCTGGCCCCCGTTGACGCTGCTGATGCCGCCGCCGTGCGCGCCTGGTTCAAGGAACTGTCCGACCACGTGCAGGCGGTGGACTACGCTGCCGCCCGCCACCTGTTCGCCGAAGACTTCGTCGCCTTCGGCACCTACACCAACTTCGTCACCGGCCGCGACCACGCCGAAAATACGCAGTGGCGCAACGTCTGGTTCACGATCGACGACTTCCTCTGGCGCCTGGACGACGTGCAAACGTTCGTGTCGCCCGACCGCCTGTTCGCCGTCGGCATGGCCGTATGGGATTCCACCGGTTACCACCCCGACGGCAAACCCTTCGACCGCGTCGGCCGCGCAACCGTGTCGTTTGCGCGCGTAGCCATCGGCGACCCGTGGGTTGCCACCCACACGCATATGTCCTTGTTCCGCGACACCCCCAGCGTCTCGCACGGCAACAAGCCGGCACGCAGCTGAGGCAAGGATGCGGCGCGGGCCTGCGCCTGCGCATCCGGTGTTTTACGGCGACGGCGGATCGTCGGGCGGCGGATCGTCGTCCGGCGGTGTCCAGGGCCGGCCGTCTTCGTCGGTGCTAAGAAATTCATCCAGCGCCTTTTGATCGGCAGCGGCTTTCTCCGGGTTGCCCTGGTCAAAAGCGGAAGGCGGCTTGGGCGCGACGGCCAGGTAGCGCAATCGAACCGACGCGACGATCGCGTCCCACAACTTGCCGGCTTCTTTGTCGCTTAAGGTGGCATCCACGCGGGGCGGGGGAGGCGGCCGCTTCCAAAGGGGAATCTCGTGCTTGTTCGGTACGAAGCGGGGCAGGGACCAACGGACAAGGTCCGGTTGGTCATCCGGAGCGGCCGGCGGGGTAAGGGTGCCGCCGCCGCTCATCCGCATGTGAATAGACGGTTGAGTGAATGCGCGCTTGTCGCGATAGGTTTCGGCCAGGAACAGAAACGCGTGGTGATTGGTTTCGGTGAAGCCGAAGGCAAATTGTTCTGCTTGCATAGAGGCAAGAGTCAGCTTTCCCGCCCGCAAGGTGTTGTAGGCCATACCAGCCATCTGTTGTTTTGCGCGTGCCTGAAGGCCGGTAGATGGACTGGGCTGCAAGGCCGTAATGCGCGTTTCCAAGCTGACATTGGAACCGTCGATGAAAAATTCGATCACTCCGACCTCTTGATCGTGGTGCTCGCGGATGATGATGGGCCCAAGGCCAAAGCCAGGACCGGCGCTGAGTGGGTCGGAGATTTTGGCGATCGTTTTGGCCAGCGCCTGGATGCGGGCCTCTACGGGGGCCATGACGTTTTGGTAAGAGTGGGCTTTGATCAGGACGTAGACGTCGCCGACCAAGAGATGCAGTTCATGGGTGTGGTAGTTTTTCTGCTCTGGGTTGCGAAAAAAACGCAGCAGCGTTCTTGTCGGATCCAGGGCAAGATGGGCAAGCAGCATTGATCCGCCCGAATCATGCGCAACTTGCTGAATCTGCAAAGATCTGTCGTTTATCGCTTCGATGTAGCGACCCGGCGAAACGTCGATACCCAGCACACGAACTTCGACGGTATTGAAATCCGTACCCAACCCGTAGTACAGCGTGACAAAGCTGCCAGTGCTGTAAAACCAGTCCGAGGGCAAGTCGATCAGATGGCGCCCGAACATCCAAGTGCGTTTGCTGGAAGAGAATGTGGTCACTGTCGAGTCCTTGTCCTGAAACAGCAAGAGGCTGCTACCTATAAGGCTGGCGATCGCAATCGCGGCGATGGTAATGATCCTTTTCATGACGGCTTTCTCGCTTGTGCGGCTATTTTTAGAATCCATTGAAGCGTGATCAATTGAACTTGCTCGTTCCGAAATGGCCCTTCATCTTTGCCCGCGTCGCTTTACCCAGTCGCTTCAAGACGCTGACCACGCGAGAGGATCACCGAGCGGGCACGTCGTCATCGGTAGGCGGTGTCCAGGGCCGGCCGTCTTCGTCAGTGCTAAGAAATTCATCCAGCGCCTTTTGATCGGCAGCGGCTTTTTCCGGATTGCCCTGGTCAAAAGCGGAAGGCGGCTTGGGCGCGACGGCCAGGTAGCGCAGCCGCACCGACGCCACGATCGCGTCCCACAACTTGCCGGCTTCTTTGTCGCTTAAGGTGGCATCCACGCGGGGCGGGGAAGGCGGCCGCTTCCAAAGGGGAATCTCGTGCTTGTCCGGTACGAAGCGGGGCAGGGACCAACGGACGAGGTCGGGTTGATAGTCAGGGCTTTGGACCTTCGCGATGGCACCGCCACCCTGGAATCGCATGTTGATGGACGGCCAGGCAAACCCGGGATTGTCGCGATAGCTTTGCACGACGAACAGAAAGGCATGGTGATCCCCGTTCCGGTAGCTGAAGCCGCTTTGCTCGGACTCCATGCCGGCAAAGGTCGGCGCGCCGGAACGCAAGGAGTTGTAGCGGATGCCAGCAAGCGTTTGCTTTTCCTGTTCCTTCATGTTGATTCTTTCTTGCTCCTGGATCGCGCTTGTCGCGGCGTCCAGTTCGAGGTTTGTCCCGGGCGCGTAAAAATTCAACATCCCGATTTCCTGATCGTGGTGGTCGCGGATGATGACGGGCCCCAGCCCGAAGCCGGGGCCGGCGGTTTGTGGGTCGGAGATTTTGGTGATTGTTTTGGCTAGCGCCTGGATGCGGGCCTCTACGGGGGCCATGACGTTTTGGTAGGAGTGGGCTTTGATCAGGACGTAGACGTCGCCGACCAAGAGATGCAGTTCATGGGTGTGGTAGTTTTTCTGCTGTCGGTTTCGAAAAAAGCGCAGCAAAGTTGCTGTCGGGTCTATGTCGAGTTTGGCGAGCAGCATTGAACTGCCTGAGTCATGTGCGACTTGCTGAATCTGCAAAGATCTGTCGTTTATCGCTTCGATGTAGCGACCGGGCGAAACGTCAATACCCAGCACACGAACTTCGACGGTATTGAAATCCGTACCCAACCCGTAGTACAGCTTGACAAAGCTGCCGGTGCCGTAAAGCCAGTCCGAGGGCAAGTCGATGAGATGGCGCCCGAACATCCAAGTGCGTTTGCTGGAAGAGAATGTGGTCACTGTCGAGTCCTTGTCCTGAAACAGCAAGAGGCTGCCACCTATAAGGCTGGCGATCGCAATCGCGGCGATGGTAATGGTCCTTTTCATGACGGCTTTCTCGCGTGTGCGGCTATTTTTAGAATCCATTGAAGCGTGATTAATTGAACTTGCTCGTTCCGAAATGGCCCTTCATGGTCGAACCCGCGCATTTTGAGTTGTTCTTGAACCTGGCCGCGTTCGGCTTGGTCGATGGGTGCGCGACCAGAGCTTGTAGGTACTGTGCCGTCTCCCACGCCGTCCTGCATTTCGCAGTGCAGCTCCCAATCGCTGTACGGCGATTTATCCGACGCCGAGCTACCGTCGGTGTACTTCACGGAGGGATGACTCATGTCCCTGTGGCCGCGTACATAGAGGGGCGTCCTGCCACCTTGGTGCACGTCCGAATTCCGCGCTTGGAAAAGAGACTCGATGGGTACCGGCGGGATCGTGGAACCCGCTGGCCGCAAACCCGGACGTATCCTCCATCGGATGGATTCGAAGCTTGCGAACTTGGTATCCGAACCGTAGAAAACGTAGGTCTTGGGGTGGAAATATGTGTTTAATGCGCTATGGAAATCACGGGCGTTTCCAATAGCATGCTGGTAGTCCTTCCACTCAATCGCCGTCCCACCTTCGGGCGCCAGCCATTCTTCCTTTACCAAGCCCCACCACCGATACCTCTCAAGATAAATCGCGTCATACGGGCATTGATCGAGCGCGGGCATCGCGGACAGGGTGCGAGATTGGTTCTCGCGCAGCAGTTTCAACCATCCCGGTGCGTATCGCGTGGTCGGCAGTAACTGCAACGCTCCGGGCGACTGGGCAAAAACCGCTGTTACTTCCTGACCGTTGCTGCCAATAACCAGCGAGGTACCGAAGCTCTCGTCCCGCATACCGACCTTGCATCGGCGGTACGCCACCGGGGCTCCGTTTGTCGGCATGACGCCGTGGACGATGCCGCAAATGGCGGACTCCATTCCAGGCAGTTTCGCGCACATGCGGGCTATCAGACCGCCCATCGAATGGGTCACAAGAACCACTTGTTGGCAGCGCTTTCCATACTGCTCGCGGATCGTTTCTATCCTGAGCTTTAGTTTCTGGGCTGACTCCGCGTTTGTCTCCAACCAGTTATACCCAAACGCGTGCACCGGCATATTGAATCGAACTCCGGCCAGCAAATCGTCCGTCGTCAAGGGCTTGGTGCCGTCGTCTTCGTCGCCGTTGCGATCCGCCCCGTTCAATCGCGGCATAAACACATCCATGCCAGCTTTAAGCCGTCGATATGCGGCTGTCGGGTCTTCCCAGTGCCTGTCCTCGAGTTCAAGCGCATAGTTCAGGTGGCGGGGAACCGTGGGGGAATTCAGCACATGTTCCAACCACATCAGAAAGCGTTCGTAGCTGGTCTGTCCGACTTCGCCCCAGCCCCGCTCGCGATATCGCCTCATCAGGGCGGCCTTGCGCTGAGCGGGTAGCAGCTGTTGGTCATCCTGCACCATCCCGCGTGGCACGTTGGGTACACCGCCCGCGTCATCCACTTGCACTCGGTCGGGATGCAGAAGGCTCTGCCGTATCCCCGCCTTCTGGCTGGCCCATTGGCCCAGCAACGGAGTGGGAATGCCGGCAAAACCATAATCCAGCCGCCATACAGATCTGGTTTTGTCGCTGTCCCGACTCGGCACCGACTTCAAATTACTGCCCATCACCCCCGGAATAAAAATCACCGGCAGGATCAGATCCGGGCCGATACGCAGTTGCACGGGGTCGGTAATGTCGCAGTCGGTCAAAGTCCAGGTGAAGCACTGCTGCCCCCTGGCGTTGTAATGAAACGGCGCCACGCGTTCCTCTGGCGGGTCGGTGGTGGGTCTGGTCTCGGTCATTCTTCGGCCTTTGTCCATTCGATACGCACGCCGTCGCGGCGCATGTCGCGTTGCAGCGTCAGGTAGCCTTCGCTGTCCGTGCGGCCGGTGATGCGCGAGCCGTCGTTGCGGATCAGGGTGTAGGCAAGGTTGCAAGCGCGGGAACCGTCTTGCAGCGTGGCTTGAAAGCGGTCGTTAAAGGGGGTTGCGTCCCAGGTGTTGAACGTCATCGAGGCGCTGCTTGGCCCGGCGAAGTTGTGCCCCGCGGCCTTTACCGTCAGCTTGCCGGGCATGGAGAACTCGATATTCCCGTCGGCGATCTTGATGGCCGCGCCGCCACACAGCAACGTGATGTGCTTGTCGGCGGCCAGCAGCACGTGTTGTTGGCTGGAAGTGATTTCCGCGCTTTGATCGGCCTGGATGCGGATGGCGTTGTGCTGCGCCTGTAGCAGCATCGGGCCTTGGTGGGCGATGAGGCGCATGGCGCCGCCTTGCGAGAACAAGCCCAGGTCGCCGCCCGCGTTCAGCACGATCTTGTCGCCCGCGCTGACCTGCTGATGCTGCTGCGCGACGCTGTCCACATTGCCACCGGCCGACAATACGATGCTTGCCGGCGTGGCGGCGGCGATGCCGGCTGGGGCGCTTAGGCCGATGGCCCCGGCGTCGCCTTGGCCCGGGCCGTCCGGCTGGTCGTTAGCGCCGTGGCCCAGGTCGCGCACAGCGTTCGATAGGGATTGCTGCGGCTGGGCGTCGTGGGCGACGCCTTCGTGTTGCGCTGCGTAGTCGCCCAGGTTTCGGGCTAGATCCAGCGCGGCTTGCAATGCCGCGACGATATCGGACCGGTCCAGCTGCCCGCCCTTGGCCCGCAGTTGGGCGTTGGCCGTTAGCAACAATCCCTTGGCCGCGCGCAAGGCACCGTGTTCATCCGTGCGCAGTTCGAACCCTTCACCGCGGGCTTGCCCACCGCTCGGACGAGGATGCGTCAGATACCCCAGATGCAGCTGCGTGTCGCCGTGTTCGCTCATCAACGCCGCGCTGATCTGCGCGGACGTGTCATCCAAGCGCAATTCGTTGGCGCGATTGCCCCGGAATTCCTTGCTCTTGATGGTGTTCAGGACGTTGTGCCGTGGCAATTCATAGGGCGGCAGATTGGTCGCTCGGAAAGTTCTGCCGATTATCAGCGGCTGGTCCGGGTCGCCGTTTGCGAATTGCACGATGACCTCTTGTCCGATGCGAGGTATCGCCATGTGGCCCCACTGCGCACCGGCCCAGTTCTGCGATACGCGAATCCAGCACGAGCTATGTTCGTTGTGCTCGCCTACGCGATCCCACGGGAATTGGACTTTGACGCGGCCCCACTCGTCGCAATAGATTTCTTCATTGGGCGGTCCGACCACCGTCGCCATCTGGTGGCCGTCGATGCGCGGCTTGGGTAAAGGCTCGGGCTTCCAATCGACCTTGTCGGGCACCAGTTCAGCGGTGTAGCGGTATTGTGTGCCGTGCTCCGGGCGATATTCCGAGCGGTGCATCGGGCCATGATCCAGCCCGCCTTGCTGACCGTATTCGGCTCCGAACCCGTCTTCTTCCTGGCTCGACGGCTGCACGCCCCGATGTTGCATCCGCACGGGTCGCCAACCATGGTTCCAGTCTTCACGAGGATGGCCCACGAGATCGAACGCCACGCCAGGAACCAGGCGCGCGTCATCCCCTTCGACAAGTGCCACGCGCGCATCGCGGCGGCGGCCCAGCAAGCGCGTCTGGGTAAACGGCTGACCCGCCTCGTCGCGTTTGTACCGGCCGGGATAGTCGTAGCGTTCGTAGCGGGCGTCCTGATCAGAAAGATCCGATGCAACCGGCGAATGTTCCTGGCTGTAGCGCGGATGCGTGTACGTGTAGTCGCGCTGCGTCTGCACGGCGGTGCGCACGCGCTCGGCATAAGAAAACCGATGCAACGCGGGTTCAGCCTGATCGCCGCCCGGCATCGGGTTGTAAACCACCGGCCCGCCCGCGATCTCGCCGTGGATATAAACCCGGTCACCGTGAATCAAACGGTGCCCATGCTCCGAATGCGCATAGCGATAGAAATAGCCTTCTTCTGCCGCCAGCCTGTCCAGAAACGCCAAGTCGGTGTCGCCGGCCTGCACACAGTATTCGCGCGGCAGGTGTTCCTGCGTCGTCACCTGTTCGTAATCGGTAATCCCCTGCCGTTTGATGACGTCGGCCAGGATCTCGGGCGCGGACAGATGCTGGTAGATGCGCCAATCGGAACACAGCGCGGCGCGCGCCAGTGACGGTTCGAGCACCACGCGATAGCGCGTGCGCCGAAAGCCCGTGTCGCCCTGGACCAATTCAGTGATGATGCCGTGCACATAGCGCACCGGCAGCGCACCGCGCCATATCGTGAACAGCGCGGGCTGATCCAGCAAGGCGCCGAAATCGACGGCAGGATCAAAACTGGACAAGTCCACGCATAGCCGATAGGGCTCGGACAGGGCCTCGTCCAGCGTGAATTCAATAACGTCGAACGCCGCGCCGCTGGCGGTCGTGAACGTGAATCTGAATGTGGATGTGGACGTGGATGTGAGGGTTGGGCGCGGGTCGGACAGCCGTGGCACGGCGGTGCTCCTTTTCTGTCAGGCAAGATCGAATCCAGCATCTTGCCCAGCCACGAAAGGCGCTGTCCATGAGACGACTACGAAACTTAAGCTAACGCTCTGCTAGGCGGCCAAGTTGCGTTTGAGCGCGTGGACCAGGTCCGCGCGCGCTTCTTGCGCCTGGGCAAGCAGGCGAGTCATGCCGATAAAGCTGTGGGGCACGCCGGAATAGACCACCAGCATGGGCGCGGCGCCGCTGGCGAACAGCTTGTTGGCCAGGTCGAGCGTGTCGTCCAGCAGGGGGTCCAGCGCGGCGGCTTGCAGGATCAACGGCGGCAGTCCGGCAACGTCGGCATGCAGCGGGGCCACGCCGGGGTCCGTCAATTGGGCGGCGTCGGCAACGTATTGGTCCCAGAACCAATCCAGCTTTTCCGTGGACAGCCCAAAGCGTCCGTCGCCAAACGATTCCTGCGACGGCGTATCGCGGCGGGCCGACAGCATGCCGTAGATGACCACGCCGGTCTTGATGAACGCATCGCCCTCATCGCGCAGGCGTTGCAGCGCGGCCAGCGTCAGGTTGCCGCCCGCCGATTCACCGCCCACGGCCAGGCGCTGCGCGTCCAGGCCCAGTGCCGGGGCTTCGTCGCGCAACCAGCGCAAGGCGCCCAGCACCTGTTCCAGTGCCACGGGGTAGCGGGCTTCGGGGGACAAGGCGTAGGACAGGCCGGCCGTGACGATGCCCGCGTCGGCCGCGATTTCGCGCTTCCAGCGGTCCAGCGTGTCCAGGTCGCCTTGCGCGAAGCCGCCACCGTGCAGGTGCAGGTACAAGGGCAGGGGCTTGTCGCTGGCGCCTTCGGGGTAGTACAGGCGCAGCGTGGCCGGCACCGGCAGATGATCCAGCCGATGTTCCACCACGCGCCCGACCGGCGGCGCGGGCTGGCTTAACCAGTGTTGATAGGCGCGGCTTTTTTCGCGGCATTCGGCGATGGGCGTTGTCAGCACGTTCGGCGTGCCGACGCCGTGTTGCTTGGCCAGGGCTTGCGCCGCCAGCACGTCGGGCGCCAGGGTGGGGATGGGGGATGAGCTCATGCAGTTACCAGTCGGGGGTGGGGCGGTGTCGCTTACCCGTGAAGGATACCAATGCCCGGAACCCGCGAGTATGACGCGGTTTGGCGGCCAACGGGGGCCGAAGCTGGGGCGGGCGGCGCGACGTGGGCGGCCGTCGCGGCGGGCAGGGCAGGCGCGGCGGGCACGGCGGCCAATAGCGTGCGCGTGTAGGGGTGTGCCGGCTGGCGCCAGATCGTCTCGGGCGTTCCGTGTTCCACGATGCGGCCCTGGTTCATGACCATGACCCGGTCGCACAGATAACGCACCACGGCCAGATCGTGGGAGATGAACAGGTAGGACAGGCCCAGCTCCTTCTTCAAGTCGACCAACAGATTCAGTATCTGCGCCTGCACCGACACGTCCAGCGCCGACACGGGTTCGTCCAGCACTACCAGGGACGGGCGCGTGATCAGCGCGCGGGCGATGCCGATGCGTTGGCGCTGCCCGCCCGAGAACTCGTTGGGATAGCGTCTGGCCGCGTCGGCGGGCAAGCCGACGTTATCAAGCATCCGAGCCACGTGCCGGCCTCGTTCGGCGCGGTCGCGCACGCCGTGCACCTTCAGCACGGCGGCCAGGATGTCGTGCACGGTATGGCGCGGGTTCAATGAGGCGTAGGGGTCCTGGAACACCATCTGTATATGCCGCCGCGATGCTTTTAGCGCGCGTTGGGACAGGGCCAGCAGATCGGTGCCACGCAGCAGCGCCTGGCCGGCATGCGCGGGCGTCAGGCGCAGCAGCGTGCGCGACAGGCTGGATTTGCCGCTACCTGATTCGCCCACCAAACCCAACGTTTCGCCGTGAGCGATATCGAAGGACACGTCATCGACCGCCAGCACGTCGACGCCTCGGCGTCCCGCATAGCGCGTGGTCAGGCCCCGCACGCTGAGCAGCGGCGCGGCGCTGTGCGGCCCGGTCGCACCGTGCGCTTGGCCAGCGCCCGTGGACGTGCGCAATGTGAAATGCGGTGCGCCATCGCCATCGCCATGTCCATGACTGACCACGATCTCCGGCAGACGTGCCTGACGGTAGTGCAGCCCGCCGCGCGCGTGTAGCGATGCGCCCAGCAGCCCCTGCGTATAGGGGTGCGACGGCGCGGAGAACAGTTGGACGGCCGGCGCTTCTTCCAGTTTTTTGCCGCCGTGCATGACGAGGACACGGTCGGCCCATTGCCGCACCACGCCGAGATCGTGCGTGATCAGCAGCACGCTCATGCCCAGGTCGCGCCGCAGCTCGTCCAGCAATTGCAGGATCTGCGCCTGGATGGTGACGTCGAGCGCGGTGGTGGGCTCGTCGGCAATCAGCAGTTTCGGCCGGCACGCGATAGCCATGGCGATCATTACACGCTGGCGTTGGCCGCCCGACAGCTGCATCGGGTAGTCGTCGATGCGGCGTTCGGGGTCGGGGATGCGAACGCGCGCCAGCAGCTCCAGCGTGCGGTGGCGCAACGCGGTACGCTCGATGTCCTCGTGGCAACGGATGGCTTCGGCGATTTGCCGGCCGATGGTCAGCACCGGGTTCAGTGACGTCATGGGCTCCTGGAAGATCATGGCGATGTCTCGGCCGCGCACCTGGCGCAGCTGCCGGTCCGGCAGGGCGGCCAGATCCACGTCGTTGAACAGCATGCGGCCCTGCACCCGGCTGCCGGGCGCAAGCAGGCGCAGCACGGCCAGTGCGGTGGTCGACTTGCCGCAGCCGGATTCACCGACCAGCGCCAGCGTTTCGCCCGCCGCTACGTCAAAGCTCAAACCGTCGACGGCGCGGCGCCGCCCGTTGTCGGCGCGAAACGACACGGTCAGGTCTTGCACGCTTAAGAGCGCACGGGTGTCGGGGGGGTGGGACGTGCGCGTCATGCGGACAGCCTCGGGTTAAAGGCATCGTTCAAGGCGTCGCCCAGCAGGTTCAGCGACAACACGGTCAGCACGATGGACAGGCCGGGCAGGGCGGCCAGGTACCACGCGGTGCGCAGCATCTCGCGCGCGTCGCCGATCATGCTGCCCCAGGACACGGCGTTTGGATCGCCCATGTGCATGAACGACAGGGCGGATTCCATGAGGATGGCGTTGGCCACCAGCACCGAGGTCGTCACGATGACGGGCGGCAGCGCGTTGGGCAAAATTTCCAGCAGGGCGATGCGTGCGTGGCCAAAGCCGTTGCTGCGCGCGGCCAGCACGAATTCGGTTTCGCGCAGGGTCCGAAATTCAGCGCGAACCAGCCGCGCCACCACGGGCCACGAGGCTGCGCCGATCGATAGCGCGATGACGCCGACCGACGGGCGCCCGATGGCCACGATCACCACCACCAGCAAGAACGAAGGAATTGTTTGCAGCAGTTCGGTGACGCGCATCAGCACCACGTCCACCCAGCCGCCGAAGTAGCCGGCCGACGCGCCTACGGCAATGCCGATCGCCAAACTGAGCAGCGCGGCCGTCACCCCGACCGTCAACGACACGCGGGCGCCGTGCGCCAAGCCGGCTGCGATGTCGCGGCCCATCGTGTCGGTGCCCAGCCAGAACTCCGGGTCCTGGCCGGGCCACTGGATCGGCGGACCGACCATGTCGAGCGGGTCGTGCGGAAACACCCAGGGCGCGGTAATGGCGGCGCACAGGATCAACAGCAACAGCACGCCGCCGACCACCACGCCAGGGTTGGCCAGCAGCCGGCGCAGCGTGCGCGCACGGCGTGGGGCGCTCATGGCCACGACCTGGGGCGCGGGCGGCGGCAAAGACGGGGACGAGAAATCAGGCGGCATGAAATGAAGTGAAGGAAAGAGGGAACAAGGAATGTGGGCGAAGGACCAAGGGCCAAGGACCAAGGACCAAGGACCAAGGACCCACGGCCAAGGACCCACGGCCAAGGACCCAAGGCCAAGCAATGCATAGCCGCCAGACGGCCAGAACGCGAGAACGTCATCAGCCGACGCGAATGCGCGGATCCAGCAGCGTCTGCAATAGATCGACCAGAATATTGGCCACGATCACCAGCAGCGAAGACAGCACCAGGATGCCCAACAGCACGACATAGTCGCGCGCCATGACCGACTCGTAGGCCAGGCGGCCCAGCCCTGGCCAGCTAAAGACCGTCTCGACTACCACCGCGCCGCCCAGCAGCGTGCCGAAGTTCAAGCCGGCAACGGTGGTGACCGGAATCAGCGCATTGCGCAGCACGTGCCGCAACGCCACGGCCGTGGGCGCGACGCCCTTGGCGTGCGCGGTGCGCACGAAGTCCTGCCGGCTGACCTCCAGCATGGCCGCGCGGGTCAGCCGCGCGAAGATGGCCACGTAGAAGCCCGCCAAGGCCAAGGTCGGCAGTACCAGGTGGCGCGCCACGTCCAGCAGGTGCGCCAGGCCGGTGGCGGGCGAGCCGATCGTCGACACCCCGCCCGGCGGCAGCCAACCCAGCTGCACGGAAAGCAGGATGATGGCCATCAGCCCCAGCCAGAAGCCCGGTGTGGAATACAGCAGCAACGCCGCCAGCGACAGCACGCGGTCCGGCCAGCGGCCCACAAAGGTGGCCATGACCGCGCCCAGCGTGATACCGGCGACCAGCGCGCATCCCAACGCGCTGAACATCAGCAGCACCGTGTTGCCCAAGCGGCTGAAGATCAGATCGGACACCGGCACGTTGTAGCGCGGCGATATCCCCAGGTTCAGGCTGGCCAGATTACCCAGGTAGGCGCCAAGTTGCTGCAACACCGGGCGGTCCAGCCCGAACTGGCTGCGCATGGCCGCCATGCCGGCTTCGGTGGCCGACCCGGACTCGGCCGCGATCACGTCGGCAGCATCGCCCGGCACGGCTTGCAGCAGGAAAAAACTTAGCAGGATGACCCCGATGACGGTCGGGATCGCCTGGACCAGGGACAAGCCCAGCGTGCGGGCGGCGCGTCGCGGGTTCATTGCAGGTAGACGTCCGCCAGGTTGGATTCCACGCCGTCGGCCGTCAGCGAATGGTCGTGCACACGCTGGTTGGCGATGGTGATGAATTCGGGCTGATACAGGTTCAGGTCGGGCACCTCGCGCGCGACGATCTGCTGAAAGTCCTTGAACAGCTGGACGCGCCGGGCGGGGTCATTTTCAACGGCGGCGGCTTCCAGCAAGGCATCGACCCGCGGGTTCTGGTAATGCGTGCCGTTGGAAAAAGGCACGCCCCGGATGAAGTTCCTGGACCAGTACAGCCGCTGCACGCCGACCGTGGGGTCGAAAAGATTGCTGGCGCCATTGGTGGTGAAGGCGAAGTCGCGATCGGTATAGACGCGCTTGATGAAGGCCGAGGCGTCTTGCGAGCGCACCGTCACGGCGATGCCGGTGCGCGCCAGCGTCGTGCGCAGATAATCGGCCAGCCGTGCGCCGTCAGAGCCGATCGGGTTGTAGTCCAGCGGCACCCGAAAGCGCACGCCGTCCGGCCCCTTGGGGTAACCGGCTTCGTCCAGCAGCGCGTTGGCGCGCTTCAGGTCGAAGGCGTAAGGCGACGGCGTGGGGTCGTTATAGGCTTTCAGGCCGGGCGCAATCGGCGAATACGCCACCTGGCCCACGCCATAGTTCACGACTTTCAGGATGACATTGCGGTCGATGGCGTGGGCCACCGCCTGCCGCACTTTCTCGTTCTTGAAATGCGGCTCGTCCAGGTTGAATTCCAGCCGCGTCACGTTGTACGAATAGCTATTGCCGCGCGTTTCGAACCGCAGTGACGGCACGGCCTTCAGGCGCGCCAGGTCGGCCAGTGGCACGGGCGTGCGGTAGCCCAGGTCCACGGTGCCGGTTTCAAACGCGATGGCGGCGGCGGCGGGGTCGGCCACCACGCGCACGATCAGGCGGTCGATATAGGGCTTGGGCTTGTCCCAGTAGTCCGGGTTGCGTTCATACACGATGTGGCTGCCGCGCACCCATTCCTTGAACTTGTACGGGCCGGTGCCGATGGGTGCGGAGATCGCCGGGTTGGTCAACGGGTCGGGGCCATCAAAGATGTGCTTGGGGATGATGGGCGTCTCGGTGGCGACGAAGGCGCGGATCAGGTAGGGCGCTGGCTTGGCCAGGCGCAGCACCACGGTGTGGTCGTCCGGCGTTTCGATGGCGGTGACGTTGGCGAACGTGTTGCGCCCGCGCGGGTGGATCTTCTTGAGCAGCCCGATCGAAAACGCGACGTCGGCGGCGGTGAACGGCTTGCCGTCATGCCATTTCACGCCTTGGCGTAGCGTGAAGGTGTAGACCGTGCCGTCGGGGCTGACCTGCCAGGCGGTGGCTAGTTGCGGCTGGGGATTCAAGTCGTAGTCGTACTTGAGCAGGCCTTCGGTGACCTTGGCGCTGACGCTGAGGATGGGCGTGGCGACGTTGCCCACCGTCACCAGCGCGGTCGGTTCGGAAGGCAATAGCAGGGTCAGCGTACCGCCCCGGGTGGGCTCGGCGTGCAGGGCGGGCGCAAAGGCAAGCAAGGCGCCGGCCAGCAGCAGGCCGAGACGGGCGCGTCGAGTCATGGTGGCGATGCGGCGGGTGATGTGGGTCGCGATCCGGGTCGCGATCCGGGGGAAGTTTGGGGTCAACGTTGGGGTCAAGATCGGGCTCGGGGGCTGGTTCAAGGTCAGGTGCTGGGTCGGGGTCGGGATCGGGATCGGTTTCCGGATCGGTTGCGGCGTCGGTGTCACGCTTGCGGCTCCCGGTAGGCCGTGCGCGCCTGGTCGGCGCTGACCAGGCCGTCGCGCACATCGCGATCAATGCGCTCGGCGTCGCGGCCGGCGGGGTCGCCCAGTCCGCCGCCGCCGGGTGTTTGCACGACCAGCCTTTCGCCGGGGGGAACCAGCTGTCGCCCCTTGGCGCGCAGTGTGGCGCCGCCGGCCAGGCCCAGTTGGCCGCCCGCGCCGGCGTGGCCGCCCAGCGCGCCGCGCGCCGGATGCACGACGCGGTCGAACGCGGCGGCAATGATCATGGCGGCTTGTGGGTCGGCGTGGCGCACCACGATGGTTTGGCCCAGCCCCCCGCGCTGCGTGCCGGGGCCGCCCGAGTCCGGCCGGTATTCCTTTTGTTCGAAGACCAGCGGGTTGGCGCTTTCCAGGATCTCCAGCGAGACATTGCGCACGCCGCTGGGGTAGGACGTGACGGACAATCCGTCCTTGCCGGGCCGCGCACCCGTGCCGCCGGTGGAAAAGCTGACGGCGTTAAAGCGCGGGCCGGCCAGCAGCGCTTCCTGCTGTTCGGGCGTGGCGCCCGCCAGGGGCTCGCCGCCGACCAGATGCAGGTTCCACAGCGACGACGCGCCCTCGGCGGGAACCTGATCCGCGCGGGCCTGGCGCAGCGCGCCAAAGACCACGTCGGGCAACATCTGCCCAATGATGTGGCGCGCCGTGACGGCGGCGGGAAAACGCGCATTCAGGATCGAGCCCTCGGGCGCGGCAACCTCGACGCACGACAGCGACCCCGCGTTGTTGGGCACGTCGGCGCCGATCAGGCAGCGCACGCCAAACGAGGTATAGGCGTCGGTGTAGGCCTTCACCACGTTGATGCCGCGCGCCACGCTGGGCGAGGTGCCGGCGAAGTCGATTCGGATCTTGTCGTGCGCGATGCTCACGCTGGCTTGCAAGGTGATCGGCGCGTCGTAGCCGTCGATCACAAGCGTGTTATGCCAGGTGCCTTGCGGCCATTGGGCGATGGCCTGGCGCATGGCGTTTTCGGACTGCTCGATGATGTAGCCGCCCAGGGCGTCCAGCCCGCCCAGCTCAAACTCCGTCAACAACGATTTCAGGCGGCGCCCGCCGATCGCGTTGCAGGCCACCAGCGCGTACAGGTCGCCTTCCACCTGTTCGGGCTCGCGCACGTTGGCGCGAATAATGGCCAGCACGCCCGGGTCCACTTCGTGTTGATGGAAGAAGCGCAGGATGGGCAGGAACAGGCCTTCGTGATAGATCTCCAGACCATCGGCACTGCTGCCGATGCCGCCGATATCGATCACGTGCAAGGTGGAGGCAAACAGCGCCACCAGCGCGCCATCGTGAAACACCGGCGTCACCATGGTCATGTCGAACAGGTGGCCGGTGCCTTTCCAGGGGTCGTTGGTCAGCAGCACGTCGCCATCCTTTAGCGATTCGGGCGGAAAGACGCGCAGAAAGTGTTTGACGGATTCGGCCATGGCGTTGACGTGCCCGGGCGTGCCGGTGACGGCTTGCGCGATCATGCGGCCATCGGGCAGGAACACGCCGGCGGACAGGTCGCCGGCTTCCCGCGTGGCGGTGCCGAAGGCGGATCGGATCAATACCTGCGCCTGCTCTTCCACGACGGACAGCAGGCGGTTCCATGCCAGTTGAAAACGGATGCGCTCTTGTGCCACGGGCGCGGCGGCGGTGGCCGGGTGCAAGCGGTCGGCTTGGGTGCTCATGATGTGTAGTCCTTGTCGGCGGCGTCGGCCTGGCGACGCTGGGCCGCACGGGTATCGTCCAGCACCAGCGAGCCCAGGCGGCTGCGGCGCGCGATGAAGCCGGGCGGCACGAAGGTGGTGGTCTCGTCTTCCACGACCAGCGCGGGGCCGGTCAGCGTCTGTTCGGGGTCCAGCGATTGGCGTTCGTAGACGGGGAGGTCGATGCGGCGGCCCTGCGCGGCGTCGTACACCGGGCGCGTGCCTGCCACGCGCGCCGCCGTGCCCTGGCCGGCAGCAATGGGGTCGTGCGGCCGTGCGCGGCGCTGGCCGGCTTGCGCGGCCACGGACCAGCTCACGGCTTCGGGCGCCACGTGCGGCAGGCTGCGTCCATACAGTTCGGCGTACCGCTGGGCGAAGGCAGCGGCTAGCCGGGCGCTGGCCGCCTCGTCGAACGGTCCGTCCGGCAGGTCGACCGCAATTTCGTGCCCCTGGCCGCTGTAGCGCATGAATACCACCCGTTTGTGCGTCAAGGGGGTGTCCGGGGCGGCCCGGCGCACCACGGCGTCAACGCCGGCGGTCAGTTCGTCAAGCAGGCGCTGCACGGCGGCGTGGTCGATGCCATCGACGCGCTGGTGAAAGCTGCGAACGGCCTGATAGGCGATGGGCGCCCACAGGAAGCCCACCGCCGATCCCACGCCAGCGGATTCCGGAATGATGACGCGCGCGATGCCCAGCTTGCGCGCCAGCGCCGCCGCATGCAGCGGCGCCGCGCCGCCAAAGGCGATAAGGGTGTGTTCTTCGGCCGTCTTGCCCAGCTCCGAGGCATGGACGCGCGCGGCGTTGGCCATGTTCTCGGTGACGACATCGATGATGGCCTGCGCGGCCTGCGGCGCATCCAGCTCGGCGGGCGCGGCCAGGTGTGCCTGAACGGCACGCTGCGCCAACTCGGGTTGCAGTTTGACCTTGCCCACCGCGAAACGCTCGGGAGTTACGTTGCCGATCACGGCGTGCGCATCGGTCACCGTGGGCAGTTCACCGCCGTTGCCGTAGGCGGCGGGGCCGGGCGCGGAACCCGCGCTGTCGGGGCCCACCTGCACCACGCCCAGGTGGTTGACGCGAGCGATGGACCCGCCACCGGCGCCGATTTCCACCATCTCGATGACGGGTATGCGGATAGGCAGGCCGGAGCCTTTCAGGTGCCGGTGCACGCGGCCGAATTCAAAGCTGCGGCTGACCTGGGGTTCGAAGTCGTCGATGTAGCAGATCTTCGCGGTGGTGCCGCCCATGTCGAACGATAGCGCGCGCGCGGAGCCGGTCTGCTCGGCGATGTGCTGCGCCAGGATGGCGCCACCCGCCGGGCCGGATTCGACCAGGCGCACCGGTTCTTCCACCCCGGTTTGCAGCGTGGCGATGGCGCCGCCCGAGGTCATCAGAAACGGTTCGTCGCGCAAGCCGCGTTCGCGGGCCGCGTCGTTCAGCCGACGTAGATAGCCCGATACCTGCGGCTGCACATAGGCGTTGGCGCTGACGGTTGACAGGCGCGGATATTCGCGGATCTCGGCGCAGATGTCCGATGACAGCGACACCCACAGGCCCGGCGCGTGGGCCTGCAACAGCTCGCGGATGCGGCGTTCGTGGGCGGGGTAGGCGTAGCTGTGCAGCAGGCAGACCGCCACGCTTTCAATACGCGCGGCGATCAGTTCATGCGCCAGCGCGATGACCTGCGACTCGTCCAGCGGCGTCAGCACCTGCCCGCGCGCGTCGACCCGTTCGGTGACGCCATGGCGCCAGGGGCGGGGCACCAGCGGCTGGGGCTTGTCCAGGAAAATGTCGTATTGCGCGAAGCGGTCTTCCAGGCCGATCTCGACCAGATCCCGAAAGCCGGCCGTGGTCAGCAGGGCGGTGCGCGCGCCCTTGCGTTCAATCAGCGCATTGGTGGCCAGCGTGGTGCCCAGGATCAGCAAGCTGACGTCGGGCCAGCGCAGGCCCGCTACGCCCAGCAGTTCTTCAATGCCTTGCAGCACGGCCGTCTCCGGGGTGGCGGGCGTGGTCAGCAGCTTGGCGGACCAGCGGCGGTCGTCGCGTTCCAGAACGATGTCGGTAAACGTGCCGCCCACGTCGACGGCGACGCGCACGGGTGGGGCCTGGGGCTCCCGAAGGGAAATATCTGGCATGGGGTGATAGCAGGGCGCACGGTGCGCCATCGGCGTTGGAAGAACCCCAGATCCTAAGCAGTCACCGCGCGCACATGAACGATGATTTTCGAGTTTCGATATGCGGTTTGCGCGACCCGGA
This sequence comes from Achromobacter sp. RT286_PF, assembly GCF_059760425.1. Taxonomy (NCBI): domain Bacteria; kingdom Pseudomonadati; phylum Pseudomonadota; class Betaproteobacteria; order Burkholderiales; family Alcaligenaceae; genus Achromobacter; species Achromobacter sp. RT286_PF. The sequence continues at coordinate 728 of NZ_JCBAMR010000023.1, read as the reverse complement.
TGCGTCTGGCGGCCAGCTTGGCGCTATGATCGTTGCGTCTTTGGCCGGCTCCGGCGCTCTCTCGGCAATGCAACGCACGCAGGAAACTCACCGCATGAATGATCGTCTACACCAGACGCTGCTTCGGTTTGACCAGTACAACGGCACCGACCCCAATCTGTTCGCCTGGCAGGGCGAGACCTGTCCGCAGGAGCTATTCCTGGCGCAAAAGCTGCATGAATGGGTGATGAAGCTGGCGCCGGATGCGTCGGAACCGCTGGTGCTGGCCTCGCGCTGCCAGCACATCGGGCGCTGGGAAATCACGCGCAAGAGCTATCCCGACGGGCGCGTGGGTTATCTGACGTGGCGCAAGGCGCTGGCGCGGCATCATGCCGCCATCGCGGAAGGCATACTGCGCGACGCGGGCTACGCCGACGACGTGATCGACCGCGTGAGAACCATCGTGATGAAGCAGGGCATCAAGCAGGACGCCGACGTGCAGACCATGGAAAATGCCTTGTGCCTGGTGTTTTTGCAATACCAGTACGAAGCGTTCCATCCCGCGCATGGGGAGAAGATCGTGGAGATCTTGAGGAAGTCGTTGCAGAAAATGGACGCGGCGGGTCACCAGTGGGCGCTGACGCTGCCGTACAGCCCGACAGGGATGCGGTATCTGGAGCAGGCGCTGGCGGCCTGAAGCAAGGACGCATGCAAAAGCCCGGCCCGCGACGGATCGTTGCGGGCCGGGC
>NZ_JCBAMR010000022.1:0-95548 GCF_059760425.1 Achromobacter sp. RT286_PF | reverse complement strand
AATTGCTCGTGAGGCTTGATCCTATAACACTGATGGTTATTGACCTGGTGATATAGCGTTCCAAGTGTCGTTCAATACAAAATCTGGCTGCACCGTCAGCAGCCAGCCAACACCAATTACGACCCCCCTGTGCATGATCATCGAGCGAGCCTCTGATCATCCACACGTTGTGTTTCTTCCAAGATTGGAGCCGTTGCGCTAACCCGCAGCCGCTCAACCAGTTACGCCTGACGACCATAGCAAGGTGGTACCACTCCTTCCCATCCCGAACAGGACAGTGAAACGCCTTCGCGCCGATGATAGTGGACGGACGTCTGTGAAAGTAGGTCATCGTCAGGCTTTTATTGCGCAAAACCCCACAGGTAATCCTGTGGGGTTTTGTTTTTGTATAAGTGAGAACGCGGTCAAGCGTGATGACAGCTACTAGGCGTCACATCACGAATGTGATTAGATGTTCATGCAGTGCCAGGCAGTACACAAAGATTCGAGAGGTTGACGCTCAAGGCAACCACTCAAGCAGTTACGCTTGACGACCATAGCAAGGTGGTACCACTCCTTCCCATCCCGAACAGGACAGTGAAACGCCTTCGCGCCGATGATAGTGGACGGACGTCTGTGAAAGTAGGTCATCGTCAAGCTCTTATCCCTCAAAGCCCCGCCGTTCACGGTGGGGCTTTGTCTTTGGCGATAATAGTTCGAACTCAGGCTCAAAATGAGCTCGCAAATGAACGACCAATTGACGCCGCAAGGGCGCTATCAATCACGCTGCAAGCCGCGCCAATGCTGAATGTGCCGAAATAACAACGCCCGTGGATGGGTGGGTATTGTGCGGTAAGATTGTCCGAGTCAATTCGTTGGAGCGTTATCGTGAGTGATCCCCAGACCCCCGTGCCCGGCACAACGTTGGACCTGCGCACGCTGACCCATGTGGCATACGGTTTATTCGCCCTGGGATTTCTGACAAGTGGAATTCTGGGCATTGCGACATTGGCGGCCGTGGTGCTGATGTACCTGAAACGCTCTGACGCCGCCGGCACGGTTTACGCTGGCCACTTCGATTGGATGTTGCGTACGTTCTGGTGGGCGATGCTGTGGCTGGCGATCAGCGCCATCGCGGTGTACATCTTCATTGGCTGGATCAGCTTGATCGCGACGGTCGTGTGGGTGCTGTATCGCTTGATCAAAGGCTGGCTGGCGCTGTTGGAAGGCAGCTCACCGACTCCCTACGCGTGATTGGGAAAAAGCGTCTTGTAGGCGCTTAGAAGGCCGGCAGAAATGCCGGCTTTTTTACGTCCACGAATTGGCTGTGATCGCGATGCCCTCGCAAAGACGCGTCGCGCGCAGACAAGCGTTAAGCGCGTCCCGACGCAAGGGCTTGGACACACACACGAGCAGACACAACGGCGCGTCAAACGGGGCGCAAACGGGGCGATCCGAAAGTGCTGGGGCGGTATGGGGATTGAGCTTCGCCGCATCCACAGAACGTGGATTTGGGATGGTGCGCCGAAGATGGCGCAGCTGAACAGAGGGTTGGCTAGCCCGGCGAAAAGCCAGGGCGTCGCGACAATCCAGGAGGCAGGGACGTACGAGGTACGCCCTTTGCCTGCTTACTTCAGATGTGCGTTGACCAGTTTGGTCAGTTCGAACATCGTGACCTGATCTTTGCCAAAGATCGGGCGCAGCTTGGCATCGGCGTTGATGTTGCGCTTGTTGCTGGCATCTTGCAGGTTGTGCTTCTTGATGTATTCCCAGATCTTCTTGGTGACCTCGGTACGCGGCACGGCTTCCGAGCCGATGACAGCGGCCAACTCGGCGCTGGGGGTCAGGGGCTTCATGAATGCAGCGTTCGGCTTGCGCGCGGTCGCGGGTTTGGAGGTTGTGGCCATAATGCGGCGCTCCTTCTCTGGCTGTTGGAAAAATTGTCCTGCGGCCGGAGCATAACGTGTCTCTCTGGTAAAGACAAAGGCATTTATCCTCTGTAGCAACTAAAATATACGCACCGTCCCCTCTATCACGCCATTCTGTAACCTCCTATGTACGCACGATCTGCCTTGGAATCAATTCGACTTTTTCATGACGAGTTGACTGCGCTGCGACGCGATTTGCATGCCCACCCCGAACTGGGTTTCGAAGAGGTGCGAACCTCCGGGATCGTCGCCGGCGCGTTGGAAGCGTTGGGCATCGAAGTGCATCGGGGGATAGGCAAGACGGGCGTGGTTGGCGTGATACGTGGCCGGCGCTGCGACAGCGGCCGCATGATCGGGCTGCGCGCGGACATGGACGCCTTGCCGATGACCGAGGACAACGACTTCGGCCATAAGTCCACCAAGCCTGGCTTGATGCACGGATGCGGTCATGACGGGCACACGGCGGTGCTGATCGGTGCCGCCAAATACTTGGCTCAGACGCGCAATTTTGACGGTACGGCGGTCTTGATTTTCCAACCCGCCGAGGAAGGCCGAGGTGGTGCGCGCGCGATGCTGGAGGATGGCCTTTTCGACACGTTTCCGTGTGATGCCATCTATGCCCTGCACAACTGGCCCGGCTTGCGGCCAGGTACCATCGGCATCAACCCTGGGCCGATGATGGCGGCGGCAGATCGTTTTGAGATCCAGATCACCGGGCGCGGCGGCCATGGCGCGCATCCTTATCAAACCATTGATCCGGTAACCATCGCCGGCCAGATCATCACGGCGCTCCAGACGATCGTGTCGCGCAACGTGAACCCGCTGGATTCCGCCGTGGTGTCGATCGGGTCGATGCAGGCGGGCCATCCCGGCGCCATGAGCGTCATCCCGCGCGAAGCCAAGTTGGTGGGCACTGTGCGTACGTTTCGCAAGTCGGTCCAGGAAATGGTCGAGACTCGCATGCGAGAGCTGGTCACCGCGATCGCCAGCGCGTTCGGCGGGACCGCTGAACTGATCTACGAACGCATCTATCCCGCCACCTTGAACACGCCGCAGCATGCGAACCTGGTGGCCGACATCGCCACCGAGATGATCGGCAAAGAAAACGTGGTGCGCGATCTGGTGCCGTCGATGGGCTCCGAAGATTTCTCGTTCATGTTGCAGAGCAAGCCAGGTGCATATTTCCGCCTGGGCCAAGGCGGCGCCGAGTCGGGCTGCGTGCTGCACAACTCTCATTTTGATTTCAACGATGCGGTCATTCCCCTGGGCAGCGCGATGTTCGCCGCGCTGGCAGAACGGGGCATGCCGCTGGCAGATTAAGAAGCCTCTTCCATGTCTACTCAAAGCACGACTCAGCTTACTATCACCCGCCCTGATGATTGGCACCTGCATCTGCGTGATGGCGCGGCGCTGGAAGCCGTGGTGGCCGACACCGCGCGCCAGTTTGCGCGAGCCATCATCATGCCGAATCTGAAGCCGCCGGTGACCACCACCGAGCAGGCGCTGGCGTACCGGGATCGCATCCTTCAAGCGTTGCGCAAGGCGGGTGGCAACGCCGACGCGTTCACTCCGCTGATGACGCTTTATCTGACGGACAACACCTCAGCCGAAGAGATCCGCAACGCGCATGCATCCGGTCAGGTCTACGCGGTGAAGCTCTATCCCGCAGGTGCGACGACCAACTCGGACGCCGGCGTGACTGACTTGTTGGGCAAGTGCACGCAGGCCCTGGAAGCATTGGAAAAATGCGGAATGCCGCTGCTCGTGCACGGCGAGGTGACGGATCCTGCTATTGACGTATTCGACCGCGAAGCCATTTTTGTCGAACGCGTCATGAAACCCTTGCGCCGCGCATTCCCGGCCTTGAAGGTCGTGTTCGAACACATCACGACGAAAGAAGGCGCCGAATATGTGCGTGATGCTGAAGGGCCGACGGCCGCGACGATCACCCCTCAGCACATGCTCTACAACCGCAACGCGATCTTCCAAGGTGGCGTGCGCCCGCATTGGTATTGCCTGCCAATCCTGAAGCGCGAAACGCACCGCCTTGCCCTGGTCGAGGCCGCCACCAGCGGCAGCCCCCGGTTTTTCCTGGGCACGGATAGCGCGCCGCACGCCCGCGGCTTGAAGGAACACGCCTGCGGCTGTGCGGGTTGCTACACCGCGCTGCACGCGATGGAGCTGTATGCGACCGCGTTTGATGCCGTGGGCAAGCTGGACAAGCTGGAAGGCTTTGCAAGCTTCCATGGTCCGGATTTTTATGGTCTGCCGCGCAATACCGGCACGCTGACGCTGGTGCGCGAAACGTATCAGGTGCCCGAAGAACTGGCATTCGGCAACACGACGCTGGTGCCGTTGGCGGCGGGCGAGGCGCTGGCTTGGCGCGCTCACGCTTGAGCGGCACGGGGCGCGCTCGGGCGCGGCCACTAACGTGAATCGGTGATCGGCATGTTGCCGATCACCCCGATTTTTCCTGTGTCGCGGGCGGTCAATAGGCCGATATAGATGTGCCTATATATAGATGACCAAAATACAAGCTGCCGAAAAAGGTCGTGCCTGCGTTTTACAGCGTGCCGTCGCGGCGTGCTTCCAGCAATTCCCAACGCGCGAACTTTTCCTCAAGCTCGCCTTCCAGCTTGGCCAGTTCGCCGTTGATGCGCTCGACTTCCGCCGGCGCGTCGCGGTAGAGGCTGCCGTCCGCCAACTTGCCGGCCAGTTCCGCCTGCTGCGCCTCCAGCGCGGCGATGGCATCGGGAAGGCCTTCAAGCTCGCGCAAGTCCCATGCATTGATCTTGCTGGCCTTGGCCGGCTTGGCACGGGCCACCTTGGCGCGCGCGGCGCTTTCGTCAGCGGGCTTGGCGGTGGCTTCCACATCGGTTTCCACTGCGGCAGGCGCGGGCCGCTGCGCCACCCATTCATCGTATCCGCCGACGTAATCGCGCCAGTGTCCGTCGCCTTCGTAGGCGATGGTCTGCGTGACAACGTTGTTCAAAAACGCCCGGTCGTGGCTGACCAGCAGCACGGTGCCGGCATATTCCTGCAACAGCTCTTCCAGGAGCTCAAGCGTTTCGATGTCCAGGTCGTTGGTGGGTTCGTCCAGCACCAGCACGTTGGCAGGGCGGGCGAACAGGCGCGCCAACAGCAAGCGGGCGCGTTCGCCGCCGGACAGGCTGCGCACGGGCGAGCCGGCGCGGGCGGGCGAGAACAGGAAGTCGCCCAGATAAGTCATCACGTGTTTGCGGGTGCCGCCGATTTCAACCCATTCGCTGCCCGGGCTGATGATGTCCACCAGCGACGCGTTTTCATCCAGCTGCGCGCGCATCTGGTCGAAATACGCGACGGCCACATTGGTACCCATTCGCGTCGTGCCGCTGTCGGGCTGCATCTCGCCCAGGATGAGCTTGAGCAGCGTGGTCTTGCCGGCGCCGTTGGGCCCGATGATGCCGATGCGGTCGCCGCGCAGGATGGTGGCGGAGTAGTCGTTGACGACCACCTTGTCACCGAAGGTCTTGCCGACATGCTCAAGCTCGGCAACCAGCTTGCCTGAACGTTGGCCTTCAGCCAATGCCAACGAGACGTCGCCAATACGTTCACGACGTTCAGCGCGCTGGACCCGCAGGCTTTCCAGGCGGCGCACGCGGCCTTCATTGCGGGTACGGCGGGCCTCGACGCCCTTGCGGATCCAGACTTCTTCCTGCGCAAGCAGCTTGTCGAAGCGGGCCTGTTCCAGGCGTTCCGATTCCAGCCATTGGGCCTTGCGCTCCTGCCACTGCGAGAAGTTGCCGGGAAAGCTCAGCAGGCGGCCGCGGTCCAGTTCGACGATGCGGGTGGTGACGGCGTCCAGAAAGCGCCGGTCGTGGGTGATGATGACGGCGGCACCCCGCCAGCCGCGGAGCATCTCTTCCAGCCAGGCAATGCCTTCGAAGTCCAGATGGTTGGTGGGTTCGTCCAGCAGCAGCAGGTCGGGTTCTTCAACCAGGGCGCGTGCAAGCGCGACGCGCTTGCGCGTGCCGCCCGACAGGCCCGCGATCTGCACGTCCGCGGGCAAGCCCAGCTTTTCCAGCATGGCGCGTACGCGAGAAGGGCGTTGCCAGTCTTCATGGTCGCCTTCCACGTTGCAGACCACGTCAAATACGGTGGCGTTTTCGTCCAGCTCGGGTTCCTGTTCGACGGTGGCCACGCGCAACCCCGAGCTGCGGGCGATGTCGCCGTCGTCGGGCAGCGTGCGGCCGTCCAGCAGCCTGAGCAGCGACGACTTGCCGGCGCCATTGCGGCCAATCAGGCCGATGCGCTCGCCGGCCTGAATGGCGAAGTCGGCATGGTCCAGCAACGGGTGGTGGCCATAGGCCAGCTGAATGTCGGTCAGGGTGATGAGGGTAGCGAGGGCCATGTAGTCGGTCTTTTCTGCGGCTTCTAAGCGAATCAACGCGTATTGTCGCAGGAACCTCGGCAAGCCGTTGAATGGGCCAAGACCGGGGCGTGTCGGGGACAGTGCCGCTACCTGTAATAGAATACGAACCGCAAGACGGGTCGGGCGATCGCGGTGGATGCGAATCCATCGAGGAAGGTCCGGACTCCACAGGGCAGGATAACGGCTAACGGCCGTCCGGCCGCGTCCTTGGGCGCGGTTGAGGAATAGGGCCACAGAGACGAGACTGGGAAGCGGGCGCGCTTTGCGCGCACAGGTACGGCCATCTCCGTATCGCGTCGTTCGGCAACGAATGGCGGCGTCTCAGGGTGAAACGCGGCAACCTCTATCCGGAGCAACATCAAATAGGCATGCGTGCGGCCCTCGGGTCGCGAAGGGCGGCTCCGTCCAAGCATGCGGGTAGATGGCTAGAGCGGCTCAGCAATGATCCGCGCAGAGGAATGATCGTCCGCCAGGGCAACCTGGTGTACAGAATCCGGCCTATAGACTCGTCTTGCATCGAATATTCCCACTCGCGCGGCGCCAGGCATCAATGCCTGGCCGCGCGGCATGCGCTGGCGATTTTTTCGCGGCGCCAAAATGGGGCGTTCGGCGGGAAGCCTCGCCAACCGGTGCAAAGGGCGCGGCGTAAAACAATGCAAAGGCATCGTTAGCCGCTACTTTTGACGAAGGACTTTTAGTGTGTGCCGCAACCTCCTGATAAATCAGGAGGTTTTTCTTTTTGCGGTTTTACATATTGGCCTAAGTCCTTGTTGTGATTGAAAAAATTGCAACCACTCGCTTGACCGCCCCATTGCCATACCGTAGAGTGGGAAATAGTAGGAAATTGTGCAATTAAGTGGGGTAAAAGTGGTGTTTCAGGGAAGCAGCGCACTCACGCTGGATGCGAAGGGGCGGATCTCGATTCCGACCCGGCATCGTGACGCGCTCATGTCGCAGGCCGATGGCCGGCTGACCCTGACCCGCCACCCTGACGGCTGCTTGCTGGTGTACCCGCGGCCTGAATGGGAAAAGAAGCGCGAGCAGATCGCCGCTTTTCCCATGACGGCTCGTGCGTTGCAGCGGCTGTTGCTGGGCAACGCTCAGGATGTCGAACTGGATGGCTCCGGCCGGGTCCTGATCGCTCCTGAACTGCGCAACGCTTCCGGTATGACGCGCGATGTGATGCTGCTCGGTCTGGGCGCGCACTTCGAGCTGTGGGACGCCGCTACTCTGGCCAGCCGCGAGGCGGAAGACTTGGCCAAGGGTATGCCGGATGTGTTGAACCAGTTTTCGTTCTGAAAAATTTTATGGAATTCGAACATCGGCCCGTTCTGCTGGAGCCGACGGTGGACGCACTACTGCTGCCAGACTTCGGCGGCAAAGGCGCGACACGGTCGCACTCCCAGACCGAGCCGGATACGGCTACGCGGGCGGAACGCGGCGTGTTTGTCGACGGCACCTTCGGCCGCGGCGGGCACAGTCGCGAACTGCTTGGGCGCTTGGGCAAGTCCGCGCGGCTGGTGGTGTTCGACAAGGACCCCGAGGCGATCGCGGTAGCCAATGCGTTGGCGGCTGCGGACCCGCGGGTCACGGTAGTACATGGCGGCTTTGCCACCATGGCAGAAGAATTGCAGCAGCTCGGCATCGACAAGGTCGATGGCGTGATGCTGGATCTGGGCGTGTCGTCGCCTCAGATCGATGACGCCGAGCGCGGCTTCTCGTTCATGCGAGACGGCCCGCTCGATATGCGGATGGACACCACTCGTGGTCCCACGGTGGCGGAATGGCTGGCGCAAGCCAGTGTGGATGAGATGCGGGAGGTCATAGCGGATTATGGCGAAGAACGGTTTGCTTTTCAGGTTGCAAAGGCGATTGCTGCTCGCCGCGCAACAAGGCCGCTGTGCACCACGCTCGAGCTTGCCGAGTGCGTCGCCAGCGCCGTCCGCACGCGCGAAAAGGGGCAGCATCCGGCCACACGCACCTTTCAAGCTTTACGGATTTACATCAATCGGGAACTCGAAGAGCTCGCGCGCACCCTCGCGGCAGCTCTAGACCTGCTCGCCCCGGGAGGGAGGTTGGCGGTGATCAGCTTTCATTCGCTTGAAGACCGCATGGTCAAGCAGTGCATCGTGGCGGCGGCTCGGCCGGCCGCCGCGCATGCACGCCTGCCGCTGCGCGAAAGCGAGATGCCCCAGCCTATCCTCCGTTCCCTGGGAAGGGTGCAGGCCGAAGACGACGAAGTCTCCGGCAATGCCCGCGCCCGCTCTGCCGTCTTGCGGGTTGCCGAACGCACCGAAACACCGCTGCCCCCCGAGGGCGGTTTTGCGTTTGTGAAGATCGGCTCCTTGCCTGGCAGCGACCTGGCTCCGCCGCCTCGCCGCGGTGGCAAAGGGGGGCGGCGCTGATGGGTCGTGTCAACCTGATCGTTGCGGCGCTACTGATGCTGTCGGCCATTTCCCTGGTCACCAGCCGGTATCAGTCGCGCCAGCTTTTTGTTGAGCTGGGACGCGATCAGGCGCAGGCGCGCGACCTGGAAACCAACTGGCGCCGCTTGCAGCTTGAGCGCGCCGAGCTTGCCCGCAATGCGCGGGTGGACGCCATTGCTCGCGACGGCCTGAAGATGATCTCCATCGTCCCGGACCGTACGCTGTATGTAAATCAGGCGTCCGGCGCTGCCACCGGAGGCGCGCAATGAAACGCGTTCCCTTCTTCGATAACCCTGTATTGCGCGGGCAACTGCCCACGTGGCGCGCGCGCCTGGTGCTGATACTGCTGTTTGGCGGTTTCACGGTGCTGGCCGGGCGCGCCTTGTTCTTGCAGGGTTTGTCGACGGAGTTCCTTCAGCAGCAGGGCGAACGCCGCTACGAACGCACGCTGACGTTGGCCGCCACGCGCGGCAAGATCATGGACCGCAACGGCGCGGTGCTGGCCTCCAGCGTGCCGGCGCGCGCCATCTGGGCAATCCCGGAAGACGCCAAGCAAGGCACGCCCGCGCAAATGGATGCGCTGGCCAAGTTGCTGGAAACGCCGGTGGCCGACCTGCGCCATCGCCTGGTCGACGAAGACAAGAACTTCGTCTACTTGAAGCGTCAGGTCTCGATGGACGTGGCCGACAAGATCAAGCAGCTGAACATGCCGGGCATCCATCAGCAGCCCGAAACGCGCCGCTACTATCCCGACGGCGACGTCATGGCCCATGTGGTTGGCTTCAACAGCGTTGAAGATCAGGGCCAGGAAGGGGTTGAGCTCACGTTCAACCAGCAATTGCAGGGCCGCCCGGGCAGCCGCCGCGTCATCAAGGACCGGCTGGGCCGCGTCATCGAAGACGTGCAGGCCGTGACTTTGCCCGTTGATGGCCGCGACCTGCGCCTGTCGATCGATACCCGCTTGCAGTACCTGGTGTTCAAGGAACTGAAGGACGCCATGGAAAAGCACCAGGCCAAGGGCGCCACCGCCGTGGTCGTGGACGTGCACACCGGCGAAATCCTGGCGTTGGCCAACGTGCCGACGTTTGACCCGAACAAGCGTGAAACCTTTCATGGTTCCAAGCTGCGCAACCAGGCCATTACCGATACGTTCGAACCCGGTTCGATCATGAAGCCGTTCACGGCCGCCTTGGCGCTGGACCTGGGCCGCATCACGACGTCGACCCTGTTCGAAACGGGCAACGGCCGCTTCACCTATCAAGGCAGCACGATCAGCGACGTCAGCCGCAACGGCACGCTGGACGTTGCCGGGGTGTTGCGCAAGTCCAGCAACATCGGCATGACCATGATTTCCGAGAAGCTGGAATCCCGTGAAATGTGGGACCGCTTCACCGAATTAGGCTTGGGCCAGGCCCCTCAAGTGGGATTCCCCGGCGCAGCGCCTGGCCGTTTGCGTCCCTGGGACCGTTGGCGCCTGATCGAAAAGGCCACCATGGCCTACGGCTACGGCCTGTCCGTGTCGCTGCTGCAAGTGGCGCGCGCTTACACCGTCTTCGCCCGTAACGGCGACATGGTGTCGCTGACGCTGGTCAAGCGCGACAGCGACCCGACCAGCGTCAAGATCTACACGCCCAAGACCACCGCCATGGTGCGCGCGATGCTCGAAGCCGCCGCCGGCCCCGAAGGCACCAAGGCAGCCCAGGTGCAGGGCTATCGCGTGGCCGGCAAGAGCGGCACCGCTCGCAAGATCGTCGACGGCAAATACAGCATGCAGCGCTATCGCAGTTCGTACGTGGGTTTTGCGCCAGTGTCCGATCCGAAGATCGTCGTGGCCGTGTCCATCGACGAGCCCACGGTTGGCGGTTATTACGGCGGCGCCATCGCCGCGCCGGTGTTCTCCCACATCGTGGGCGGAAGCCTCCGGTTGATGGGGGTGCGGCCCGACGCGCCTTTCGAATCCACGATTGTTGCTGGTCTCAAGGAGCCAGGCAGATGAGCGCCAACGGCTTCCTCTCTACCCCTGTCGCCACGGTTGCTGAAACCGTGGCGTGGTTGCATGCGCGCGTCTCGTTGACGGCGCATCTGAAACTGGACTCGCGCGATATCGAGCCGGGCGACGTGTTCGTTGCCTGCCCGGGCCTGACCAGCGACGGACGTCTCTATATAGATAAGGCATTGGCGCTTGGCGCCAGCGCCGTCTTGTTCGAAGCGCCCGCAACCGAAGCGCTTCAGAACGCCGCGTCGGGCACGCCGATGCTGCCGGTGACGGGGCTGCGCGCCTTGCTGGGCGAATTGGCCGACACCTGGTACGGCCGCCCGTCGGCCGCGCTGGCCGTGGTGGCCGTGACCGGCACCAACGGCAAGACCTCGTCAGTGCAATGGATTGCGCACGCGCTCAGCCGCAACGACAAGCCTTGCGGCACCATCGGTACCTTGGGCGCCGTGCTGCCGGACGGCCGCACGCTGGGCGGCGACCTGACCACGCCCGACGTCCTGACCGTGCACCGCACGCTGGCCGCGATGCGCGATGCCGGCGCCCAGGCCGTGGCCATGGAAGCGTCGTCAATTGGTATCGAGCAAGGCCGCCTGGACGGTGTGCGCGTGGCGCTGGCCGCCTTCACCAACCTGACGCGCGACCATCTTGACTATCACGGCACGATGGAACGCTACGAAGCCGCCAAGGCGCGTTTGTTCCAATGGCCTGGCTTGACCGCCGCCGTCGTCAATGCCGACGACGAAGCCGGTCGCCGCCTGCTGGCAAGCCTGCCGCAAGGCATGGCCACGATGGGCTACAGCCTGAGCGATTCGCCCGACATCCCCGCCGCGATGCGCGCGCGGGATTTGCAGGCCACATCGCAGGGCCAGATCTTTACGTTGGTGTCCCCGCACGGCGAGGCCCAGATCGTGACGCGCCTGCTGGGCGCGCACAACGTGTCGAACCTGCTGTTGGTGGCCGGCGTGCTGTACAAGCTGGGCCTGCCGTTTGCACAGATCGCGCGCGAATTGGCCGCGACGGACCCGGTTGACGGGCGCTTGCAGACCGTGGAGCCGATAGCGGTGTCGCCCCAGTCTTCCGCTGGCCGGGGCGCGCTGGTGGTGGTGGACTACGCGCACACGCCGGATGCCTTGTCGCGCGCATTGACCGCGCTGCGCCCCGTGGCCGTCGCCCGGTCCGGCCGCTTGATCTGCCTGTTTGGTTGCGGCGGCGAGCGCGATCCGGGCAAGCGCCCGGAAATGGGCCGTATCGCCGCGCAGCTGGCTGACCGCGTTGTGGTGTCCAGCGACAATCCGCGCACCGAATCCCCGCAAGCCATCGTCGACCAGATCCTGGCCGGCATCCCGGACGCGGCGCACGTCGACGCCCAGGTTGATCGCGCGCGCGCCATCATGCAGACCATCTGGTCCGCCTCGCCGGACGATGTCGTGCTGCTGGCGGGCAAGGGCCATGAAACGTACCAGGACGTCGGCGGCGAAAAACTGCCCTTTGATGACCGCGAGTGGGCGCGCCTGTCGCTGCTGCTGCCGCAGGTCAAGGGCGTGTCCACGGATACCCGCCGCATCGGCTCGGGCGAGTTGTTCGTGGCGCTGGTCGGCGAGAACTTCGACGCGCATAACTATCTGGACCAGGCCGAAGGCCGCGGCGCCTGCGCTGCCGTCGTGGCGCACGCGGTGCCCGACGCCCGGCTGCCGCAATTGGTGCTGGGCGATACCCGCATTGCGCTGATGCGCGTCGGTGCCGCGTGGCGCGCGCAGTTCACGCTGCCCGTGGTGGCGGTGACCGGCAGCAACGGCAAGACGACCACCAAGGAAATGATCTCGGCGATGTTGGCCGAATGGCAGGGCGAGTCGGGCCGTTTGGCCACCGCCGGCAATTTGAACAACGACATCGGCGTGCCGCTGACGCTGCTGCGCCTGCGCGCCGAACATCGCGCCGCGGTGTTTGAACTGGGCATGAACCACCCGGGCGAAATCGCACAGTTGGCCGACATGGCCGCGCCCACGGTCGCGCTGGTGACCAACGCACAGCGCGAACACCAGGAATTCATGCACACCGTGGAAGCGGTGGCGCACGAAAACGGCGCTGCCATCGCTGCGTTGCCGGATGACGGCGTTGCCGTGTATCCCGGCGACGAACCCTATTGCGCCATTTGGGACGCGCTGGCCGAACCGCGCCGCGTGTTGCGCTTCGGCTTGCAGCCCGGGCTGGACGTCTACGCCGAGCAGATCCTTGCCGATGTGGGCTCGACGCGTTGCCGCGTTGTGACGCCGGTGGGCGTTGCGGACCTGGTCTTGCCCGTGCCCGGCTTGCACAACCTGCGCAATGCGCTGGCCGCCATCGCCAGCGCCATCGCAGCAGGCGCGCCGCTGGACGTTGCCGTGCGCGCGCTGGCGGGCTTTGCGCCGGTGGCCGGCCGCATGCAGCACAAACAATTAAGCGACGGAACGTTGCTGATCGATGACACCTACAATGCCAACCCCGATTCGGTTCGCGTGGCCATCGACGTGCTGGCGCGAATCGCCGGCACGCGTGTCCTGGTGTTGGGCGACATGGGTGAAATCGGGGACAACGGCCCCGCCTTGCACGCCGAGGCGGGCCACTATGCGCGCGAGCAAGGGCTTGACGCGTTGATCACGCTGGGCGATGCCAGCCGGGCGGCCGCGGCCGCATACGGACCCGGCGCGCAAGCGTGCACATCGGTAGACGAAGTGGTGGCCGCCTTGCGCGGCTTGCGCCCGTCCAGCGTATTGATAAAGGGATCGCGCTTTATGCGCATGGAGCGGGTAGTGAAGGCTTTTTCCACGAACGACGAACAGACGGCCAAGGCGCAGGGAGAGCAGCATGCTGCTTGAGCTAGCCCGTCTGCTTTCCGATGATGTGCGCGCCCTGGGCGTGTTCGAATACATCACGTTGCGCGCCGTGCTGGCGTGCGCGACGGCGTTGCTGATCGGCCTGGTGGCCGGTCCGCGTGTGATTCGCAAGTTGACCGAAATGAAGATCGGCCAGGCCGTGCGCGCCTATGGCCCGGAAACGCATCTGGTCAAGACCGGCACCCCCACGATGGGCGGCGTGCTGATCCTGATTTCCATCGCCATCAGCACCTTGCTGTGGGCCGACTGGACCAACCGCTTCGTGTGGGTGGTGCTGCTGGTCACGTTCGGCTTCGGCTGGATCGGCTGGATGGACGACTACCGCAAGGTTGTCTATCGCGATCCCGAAGGCATGCCCGCACGGCAAAAATTCTTCTGGCAGGCCACCATCGGCATGGTGGCCGCGGTGTACCTGGCGTTTGCCGTGTCGGCGCCCGCCAACACCGACCTGTGGCCCTTGTTCAAGGCCTGGGTGGGTAGCGGCTTCACGATGTCGCTGCCCACGCGTGCCGACTTGATCGTGCCGTTCTTCAAGTCCGTCAGCTATCCGCTGGGCGTGCTGGGGTTCGTGGCGCTGACCTGGGCCGTGATTGTCGGCACCAGCAATGCCGTGAACCTGACTGACGGCCTGGATGGCCTGGCCATCATGCCCACCGTGATGGTGGGCAGCGCGCTGGGCATCTTCGCCTACGTGGTCGGCCGCGTGGACTATTCCAAGTACTTGCTGTTCCCCTACATACCCGGTGCGTCCGAACTCATGGTGCTGTGCGCGGCGATAGGGGGCGCGGGACTCGCCTTTTTATGGTTCAACGCGTATCCGGCCCAGGTCTTCATGGGCGACGTCGGCGCGCTTGCCCTGGGCGGCGCGCTGGGCACCATCGCGGTCATCGTGCGCCAGGAAATCGTGCTGTTCATCATGGGCGGCGTGTTCGTGGTGGAAACGCTGTCGGTGATGATCCAGGTGACGTGGTTCAAGTACACCAAGCGACGTTATGGAACAGGTCGACGCATATTCCGCATGGCCCCGCTGCATCATCACTTTGAAGTGGGCGGCTGGAAAGAAACCCAGGTGGTCGTGCGTTTCTGGATCATCAGCATGATGCTGGTGTTGATTGGCCTCTCAACCCTGAAATTGCGATGAATACGATGGAAACCTCCCGCGCTGACGCGCCGCTTGTCCTGATCCTCGGATTGGGCGAGACGGGTGTCGCCGCCGCACGCTGGTGCGCCCGCCTGGGCGCCCGCTTGCGTGTGGCCGACACGCGCGCTGAACCGGGTGGTCTTGCCGCGCTGCAAGAGGCGCTGGCGCAAAGTGATGTGCAGTACCAGCTGGGATGCGAGGCGTCGTTTGATCCCGCGCTGCTGGATGGCGTGACGCAAATCGTCCTCAGCCCCGGCCTGGCGCCCACGCAAGCACCCGCCGCCGATCTGCTGCGCGAGGCCGAGGCCCGCGGCATCGAGGTGGTTGGTGAAATCGAACTCTTTGCCCGCGCGTTGGCCGATCTGGCCGAAACGCGCGAATACCGTCCGCGCCTGTTGACCGTAACCGGCACCAACGGCAAGACCACCGTTACCGCTTTGACGCGCGACTTGATCGACGCCAGCGGCCTGTCGGTGGTGGCCGCCGGAAACATCAGCCCGGCCGCGCTGACCGCGCTGATGGACGCGCTGGACAACGATGCGCTGCCGCAGGTGTGGGTGCTGGAGCTGTCCAGCTTCCAACTGGAAACGACGCGCTCGTTGATGGCCGACGCTGCCGTCGTGCTGAACGTAACGCAAGATCACCTGGACTGGCATGGCGGCATGGAATCCTACGCCGCTGCCAAGGCCCGCATCCTGAAGATGGCGCGTATCGCCATCGTCAACCGTGATGACTCGCTTACCGTGGCCATGGTGCCCACCGTGAACGCGCTGAACGTGCGCAGCTTTGGCCGCGACATGCCCGAGCTGGTCGGCGACATGGGTCTTGAACTCGGGCAGGGCGTGGCTTGGCTCGTTGCCTGCGAACCTAGCGATTTCGACGAACCCGCACCGCCCACGCGCCGCAAGAAAGACGCGCCCGAACCCGTGCGTGCCAATGGCCGCAAAAGCCGCCTGATGCCGGTGGACGCGTTGCGCATTCGGGGCATCCACAACGCCTTGAACGCACTGGCCGCGTTGCAACTGGCCCGCTGCCTGGACCTGGGCTGGGGCGCCATGCTGCGTACCCTGCGCGAATACGCGGGCGAACCGCATCGCGCAGCGTTCGTGCGTCAGATCGGCGGTGTGGACTATATCAACGACAGCAAGGGCACCAACGTCGGTGCCACGGTGGCCGCGCTGGAAGGCCTGGGCCAGCCGGTCGTGCTGATCGCCGGCGGGCAAGGCAAGGGCCAGGACTTTTCTCCGCTAATTCCCGTGGTGTCCCGCCATGCGCGCGCCGTCATGCTGATCGGCGTGGACGGCTTCGAGATCGGCCGTGTGCTGGCGTCCACCGGTGTCAACTGCATCACTGTTGATTCGCTGCATGCCGCCGTGCGCGGCGCGGCTGAATTGGCGCAGCCGGGCGACGCCGTGTTGCTGTCGCCCGCTTGCGCCAGCCTGGACATGTTCCGCAATTATCCGCACCGTGGGCAAGTGTTCATGGAAGAGGTCGAAGACCTGGCCCGCGATCGCGGAGAAGTGGCATGAGCCTGATCGCCGATCTCACCGCCAGCGTCAATGCCGTACGGCCCGGCCGTACCAAGATGCGCAACTTCGATCTGCCGCTGGTCATCGCGGCGTCGACCTTGTTGCTGCTGGGCTTGCTGATGGTGTATTCGGCGTCGATCGCGCTGGCCGATGGCCCGCGCTACGCGTCCTATGGCCGCTACTACTTCGTGATCCGCCATGGCCTGTTCGTCAGCGCGGGTCTGGTTGCGGGCGCGGTCGTGCTGGCCATCCCGATCCGGGTCTGGCAGCGCATGGCGGTGCCGCTGTTCGTGGTGGCGATGGTGCTGCTGGTAGCGGTGCTGATCCCCGGCATCGGCCGCGAAGTCAACGGCGCGCACCGCTGGATCCCGCTGGGTCCGCTGAATTTCCAGCCGTCTGAATTGATGAAGCTGGCGGCCCTGCTTTACGCCGCCGACTACACGGTGCGCAAGCAGGAACACATGCAAGCGTTTGCGCGCGGCTTTCTGCCGATGGCGTTTGCGCTGGCGGGCGTGGGTATGCTGCTGCTGCTTGAGCCCGACCTGGGCGCCTTCATGGTGATCGTGGCCATTGCCATCGGCATCCTGTTTTTGGGCGGCATCAACGGCAAGTACTTCAGCAGCCTGTTGGGCGTGCTGGTCAGCACCTTCCTGATGTTGATCTGGCTGTCGCCGTGGCGCCGTGCGCGTTTGTTCGCGTACCTGGACCCCTGGAACGAAGACAACGCCTACGGCAGCGCCTATCAGCTGTCGCACTCGTTGATTGCCCTGGGCCGCGGCGAATGGCTGGGCGTGGGTCTGGGCGCCAGTGTTGAAAAACTGCATTACCTGCCCGAAGCGCACACCGACTTCCTGATGGCGGTAGTGGGCGAAGAGCTGGGCTTTGCCGGCGTCATGCTGGTGATCACGCTGTTCGCCATCATCGTCTACCGCGGCTTCGATATCGGACGCCAGGCCATCGCCATGGAACGCACGTTCGCGGGTCTGGTGGCGCATGGCGTGGCGATGTGGTTCGGCGTGCAGTCCTTCATCAACATGGGCGTGTGCCTGGGCTTGCTGCCCACCAAGGGCCTGACCTTGCCGCTGATGAGCTACGGCGGTTCGGGCGTGGTGATGAATCTGTGCGCACTGGCCATGCTGATCCGGGTCGACGTGGAAAATCGAGTGATGATGCGTGGGGGACGGGTATGACCGCCGCGCGCACCATCCTGATCATGGCCGGCGGCACCGGCGGCCACATCATGCCCGGCCTGGCCGTGGCTGATGTGCTGCGCGCCCGTGGCTGGCGCGTGATGTGGTTGGGCAACCCCGACAAGATGGAAGGCAAGCTCGTGCCGCCGCGCGGTATTGAACTGGTGCCGCTGCGCTTTCAAGGCGTGCGTGGCAAGGGCGCGTCCGCGCTGCTGAAACTGCCGTTCCTGCTGCTGCGCGCCTTTGCGCAAGCCTGGTCGCGTCTGGCGGACGTGCGTCCCGACGTGGTGCTGGGCATGGGCGGCTACGTGGCGTTCCCCGGGGGCGTGATCGCGGCCCTGCGCGGCACGCCGCTGGTGGTGCACGAACAGAATGCCGTTGCCGGCACCGCGAACAAGTGCCTGGCAAAGATGTCGCGCCGCGTGCTCAGCGGGTTCCCGGGCGTGCTGCCCAAGGGCGAGGCGATGGGCAACCCGGTGCGCGCCGACCTGTGCGCATTGCCCGACCCGGCCGTGCGTTACGCCAGCCGCTCCGGTCCGTTGCGCCTGCTTGTGGTGGGCGGAAGCCTGGGCGCGCAGGCGCTGAACATTGCCGTGCCGCAGGCGCTGGCGCGCTTGCCGCAAGAGCGCCGCCCGGTCGTTGTCCATCAGGCCGGCGAACAACATTTACCCGCGCTGCAACAAGCCTACGCCCAGGCGGGCGTGCAGGCCGACTGCCGCGCGTTCATCGAAGACATGGCGGGCGCCATGGGCGATGCCGACCTGCTGATCTGCCGCGCGGGTGCCATGACGGTGTCCGAAGTGGCTGCCGCGGGCGTCGCCGCCCTGTTCGTGCCACTGCCGCATGCCATCGATGACCACCAGACCGCCAATGCGCGCTTTTTGAGCGATGCAGAGGCCGCTTGGCTACAGCCACAATCCGCCCTGACGCCCGAGTGGCTGGCGGACTGGCTGGCCCAGCGTTCCCGACAAGAACTCCAGGCCGTCGCCGGCCGTGCGCGCGCGCATGCGCAGCCGGAAGCCGCGGCCCATATCGCCGATGTCTGCGAACAAGCAGCGGGGCGTTCATCATGAAACACAGAATTCAACATATCCATTTCGTGGGCATCGGCGGCTCGGGCATGAGCGGCATTGCCGAGGTCCTGCTCAACCTGGGCTACACGATCAGCGGTTCCGACCTGAACGAATCGGCGGTCACGCGCCGTCTGGCCGGTCTGGGCGTGAAGATCGCCATCGGCCATGTGGCCAGCAACGTCACTGGCGCGGCCGCCATCGTCACGTCCACCGCAGTGGCGGGCGACAACCCCGAGGTCATCGCTGCGCGCGCTGCGCGTATCCCCGTGGTGCCGCGCGCCATCATGCTGGCCGAGCTGATGCGCCTGAAGCGCGGCATCGCCGTGGCGGGCACGCATGGCAAGACCACCACCACCAGCCTGGTCGCCAGCGTGCTTGCCGCCGGCGACCTGGACCCCACCTTCGTGATCGGTGGCCGCTTGAATTCGGCTGGCGCCAACGCGCGGTTGGGGCAGGGCGACTACATCGTTGTCGAAGCGGATGAGTCCGACGCGTCGTTCCTGAATCTGCTGCCGGTGATGGCCATCGTGACCAACATCGACGCCGACCACATGGACACCTATGGGCACGATGTGGCGCGCCTGAAAAGCGCGTTCATCGAATTCACGCAGCGCCTGCCGTTCTACGGCAGCGCCGTGCTGTGCTCGGATGACGCCAATGTGCGCGAGATCATGCCCTTCGTGTCGCGCCCGATCACCACCTACGGCTTGAACGAAGACGCGCAGGTGCGCGCTTATGAAGTGCAGCCGTCCGGCACGCGCATGCGCTTTAACGTGCAGCGCACGCATCGCGACACGCTGCTGCCGCCGTTGCAAGTGGAATTGAACCTGCCCGGCCTGCATAACGTGCGCAACGCGCTGGCCGCGATTGCCGTCGCAACCGAGCTGGGCGTGTCCGATGACGCCATCCGCGATTCGCTGGCCGCCTTCAAGGGCGTGGGCCGCCGTTTCACCCAGACGGGCGAATTTCCGGTGCCGGCCAGCCATGGCGGCGGCACCTTCACGGTGATTGATGACTACGGCCATCACCCCGTGGAAATGGCCGCCACGCTGGCCGCCGCGCGCGGCGCCTGGCCTGATCGCCGCATCGTGCTGGCCTTTCAGCCGCACCGCTACACGCGTACGCGGGATTGCTTTGAAGATTTTGTACGGGTGCTGGGCACGGCCGACGCCGTGTTGCTGACCGAGGTCTACGCCGCCGGCGAGCCGCCGCTGGTGGCCGCCGACGGCCGTGCGCTGTCGCGCGCGTTGCGGGTGGCGGGCAAGGTCGAGCCAGTGTTCGTCGAAGACGTGGCTGAACTGCCGCAGGCTGTGGTCGACTTCGTGCGCAACGGCGACGTCGTGATCGTGATGGGAGCGGGTTCGATCAGCAAGGTCCCCGCCCAAGTAGGAGAATTGGCATGAGCGCGCAATTCGGCAAAGTGGGTGTGTTGTACGGCGGACGCTCCGCTGAACGCGACGTGTCGCTGATGTCCGGCAAGGGCGTGCAGCAGGCGCTGGCCAGCGCCGGCGTGGACGCGCACCTGTTCGACACGGGCGAGCGCAGCCTGGCTGAGCTGGCCGCCGAAGGTTTTGACCGTGTCTTCATCGCGCTGCATGGCCGCTACGGCGAAGACGGCACGATCCAGGGCGCGCTGGAGTTGCTGGGCATTCCGTACACGGGCAGCGGCCCGATGGCATCCGCCCTGGCCATGGACAAGACCATGACCAAGCGCGTGTGGCTGCAAAAAGGCCTGCCCACGCCCGAATTCGAAGTGTTGGACGCCGACACGGAACTTCGCCTGGTGCCGGACCGTCTGAGCCTGCCGCTGATCATCAAGCCGCCGCATGAAGGGTCGACCGTGGGCATCACCAAGGTCGTGGGCTATTCCGACATGAAAGAAGCTTATGCCGCCGCCGCGCGTTTTGACAGCGAGGTGCTGGCCGAACAATTCATCACCGGCCGCGAGCTGACGGTGGCAGTGCTGGGTTCGGGCAAGGGCGCGCGCGCGCTGCCCGTCATCGAGATCGCCGCACCCGGTGGCAACTACGACTACGAACACAAGTATTTCTCGGACGACACGCAGTACTTCTGCCCGGCAACGCTGCCGGACGGCGTGGCTGAAGAAGTCGCCGCAATTGCCGTTAAGGCCTATCAGGCGCTGGGCTGCGAAGGCTGGGGCCGCGCCGACTTCATCCTCGACCGTGACAACCGGCCGTGGCTGCTTGAAATGAATACCTCGCCTGGCATGACCAGCCATTCTTTGGTGCCGATGGCCGCGAAGGCCGTGGGGATCAGCTACGCCGAACTCTGCGTGGCGATTTTGTCCGAGGCCTCGTGCAAAGTGCACAGCGCCCCGCGTAACGCTTGACCTGGATAATCCGTGTGGAACGACGCTCGCACTACCAACCTGATCGCCAACACGCTAGCCGTGCTGGCGGTTTGCGCCATGCTGATCGCGGGCGTGGTCTGGGTAGCGCAACGCCCGTTCTTCACGCTGACGGCCATCGAGCTGGAATCGATGCCGGACACCGAATTGCACTACGTGTCGCCGCAAGCGGTGCGCTCGGCCATCGCGGGACGCTTCAAGGGCAACTTCTTCACGGTGGACCTGGACGACGCGCGCGAGATCTTCGAGTCGGTGCCGTGGGTACGCCATGCCACCGTGCGCCGCATCTGGCCCAACGTGCTGCGGGTGCGGATCGAGGAGCAGCAGCCCTTGGCGCTGTGGAACGAAAACCAGATGATCAACACCTGGGGCGAAGCTTTCACGGCCAACACGGGCGAGGTGGACGACGAAACCGTGCTGCCGCAGTTCTCGGGCCCCGAGGGCACGGAATCGCTGGTGGTGCAGCGCTACGCCGAATTGGCGCGGTGGTTCGCGCCGCTGGACATGCATGTCAAACAGTTGGAGCTGAGCCCGCGCTATGCCTGGCGGGTGGTGCTGTCCAACGGCATGCTGCTGGACCTGGGCCGCGACCCGGGCGCCGACGCGCCGGACCCGCATGGCCTGCCCGGCGCCTTGCCGTTCGCGGCTCGTATTCAACGCTTTGTGCAGGCGTGGCCCGTCGTGTCGGGGCGCCTGGAAGGGCGCACCATCACGCAGGCCGACCTGCGCTATCCGAATGGTTTCGCCCTGGCGCTGGCTCCGTTGCCCGCGTCGGAAACCAAATCCAAATCCACACCGAAACCTCCCAAGAAACGCTAACGCCATGACCCGTGACATCAAGGACCTTATCGTCGCCCTCGATATCGGCACCAGCAAGGTGGTGGCTGTGGTGGCTGAAATTTTGCCCGAAGGGCGATTCGAAGTGCTCGGCCTTGGCCAGCACGAATCGCGCGGCATGCGCAAGGGCGTGGTCGTCAACATCGAGACCACTGTGAATTCCATTCAGCGCGCGCTTGAAGAAGCCGAGCTGATGGCAGATTGCAAGATTCGCGACGTCTACACCGGCATTGCCGGCAGCCATATCCGCAGCTTCAATTCCAGCGGCATGGTCGCTGTGAAGGACAAAGAAGTCACCGCCACCGACGTTGCCCGCGTCATCGAGACCGCCAAGGCGGTGAACATCCCTACCGACCAGCAAGTGCTGCATGTGCTGACCCAGGAGTTCATCGTTGACGGCCAGGAAGACATCCGCGAGCCCATCGGCATGAGCGGCCTGCGCCTGGAAGTGCGCGTGCACATCGTGACGGGCGCGGTCAGCGCCGCGCAGAACATCGTCAAGTGCGTGCGCCGCTGCGGCCTGGAAGTGCAGGACCTGATCCTGCAACCGCTGGCCTCGAGCCTGGCCGTGCTGACGGCCGACGAAAAAGAACTGGGCGTCGTGCTGGTGGACATCGGCGGCGGCACCACCGATGTCGCCATCTTCACCGGCGGCGCCATTCGCCACACCGCGGTGTTGCCGATTGCCGGCGACCAGATCACCAACGACATCGCGGCCATGCTGCGCACGCCGACGCCGGACGCCGAAGAGATCAAGCTGCGCTACGGCGTGGCCAAGCAGGTGCTGGCCAGCCCGGACGAATCCGTCGAAGTGCCCGGCCTGGGCGATCGCGGCCCGCGCCAGGTCAAGCGCCAGGCATTGGGCGCCGTGATCGAGCCGCGCGTCGAAGAACTGTTCACGCTGGTGCAGCAGGTGGTGCGCGATTCCGGCTACGAAGATCTGCTGGCTTCGGGCGTTGTCCTGACCGGTGGGTCGGCGCAGCTGCCCGGCATGATCGAACTGGCCGAGGACGTGTTCCTCAAGCCGGTGCGTGTGGCGGTACCCGAATACGAAGGAAGCTTGGCCGACGTGATGCGCAACCCGCGCTTCTCGACGGTCATGGGTTTGTTGCAGGAAGCACGGATGCAGCGTGTGCGAGGTCGCAAGGTCGCCGCTCAGACAGGCAATTTCAAAAGCCTGCTAGCGCGCATGAAGGAATGGTTCATGAATTAAAGAGGAAGGGGCAGGTTGGGGCCTGCTCCTTGGAACGCGTCGCGGCAGTATCGCGGGGCGGACCAGAAAGGGGAGGCGTCTCAAACCCGTCGCGGACCATAGCAGTCGGCATCGGCTTTGAGGCGATTCACAAAATATAGGTTGTTGGGGAATTTTTGTGATTTGCAAAATCGGACTTGTGAGGGAGTCATCATGATGAACTTTGAGATGCTTGAGAACAACACCAAAGGGACCGTAATCAAGGTCGTTGGTGTGGGCGGTGCGGGCGGCAATGCCGTCGCGCACATGATTCGCAGCGGCGTGCACGGCGTGGATTTCATCTGCGCCAACACCGATGCGCAAGCGCTGGCGGCAACCAATGCCCCGGTGCAGATTCGCTTGGGCCGTACCGGCCTGGGCGCGGGCGCCAAGCCCGAGCAAGGACGTGCGTCGGCTGAAACCGCGCGCGAGGAGATCCGTGCTGCGCTGAACGGCGCTCACATGGTCTTCATCACCGCCGGCATGGGCGGTGGCACCGGCACCGGCGCGGGTCCGGTCGTGGCCGAAGTAGCAAAGGAACTGGGCATCCTGACCGTTGGCGTGGTCACCAAGCCTTTCACGTTTGAAGGCAACAAGCGCCTGAAGATGGCCGAGGACGGCATTGCCGAACTGGCCAAGCACGTGCATTCGCTCATCGTGGTCCTCAACGAGAACCTCTATGAACTGATGGACGAGGACGCGACGCAGGAAGACTGCTTCCGTTCGGCCGACGATATCCTGCACAACGCTTGCGCGGGCATCGCCGAAATCATCAACGTCGAAGGTAACGTCAACGTCGACTTCGAAGACGTCAAGACGATCATGGGTGAGCAGGGCCAGGCCATGATGGGCACGGCATCGGCATCGGGCGCGGACCGCGCACGTGTCGCCGCCGAGCACGCCATTGCATGCCCGTTGTTGGAAGGCGTGGACTTGAACGGCGCGCGTGGCGTGCTGGTCAACATCACCGCCAGCCGCTCGCTGAAGATGCGCGAAACGCGCGAAATCATGGAGACGATCCGCAGCTACGCTTCGGACGACGCGACCGTGATTTTCGGTACGGCCTACGACGAATCCATGGGTGAAAACCTGCGCGTGACCGTTGTTGCAACCGGCCTGGGCCGTGCGCAAGCGCGTCCGCAACTGGTGCAAAGCACGGCTGAAGTGCTGCGTACCGGTACCGACAACATGCCCATGGGCACGATGCCGGCTGGTCAAGGTGGCGATTACCGCAATCTGGATATGCCGTCTGTCATGCGCAACCCGCGCAGCCAGGCGTCGGCCCAGGTGCGTGCGTTGGAAAGCTCGGGCATGGATCATTTCGACATCCCGGCATTCCTGCGCAAGCAGGCGGATTGAACGAAAGAGCCGACTACAGGCTCTGAATCGCAACTCCCTCATCTCCGGCTCGCTTGTCCCCGCGGGCGAGCCGGAGGCGGAGCGGTCCGTGTCTCCCTTGCACGGTTCTATAAAGGGACGGAAGTATCGGTCGATCCGGGTTGCTTGATGGCGCCAAGGATCGGACAGCGTTACAATACGTCAGTTACGCCGGCAATCTGTACTCTTCGTGCCGGCTTCCTGGCTCTAATACCCAAGCATCATGTTCCGACAGCGCAGCATTCAGAATCTCGTCCGCACGACAGGCGTCGGCGTCCACTCCGGACGGCGGGTAGAGCTCACCCTGCGTCCGGCACAGCCCAATACGGGCATTGTTTTCCACCGTGTTGATTTGCCCGAAGTCGTGGACCTGCCTGCTCAGGCCACCGGCGTGGGCGACACGCGCATGGCGTCCGTCCTGCAACAGGGCAATGTCCGCGTATCCACGGTAGAGCACCTGATGTCGGCTTTGGCCGGCCTGGGTATCGACAACCTGCATATCGACCTCACTGCCGAAGAAGTCCCCATCATGGACGGCAGTGCGGCAACCTTTGTTTATCTGTTGCGCTCGGCGGGCATCGTCGAGCAGAACGCGCCCAAGCAGTTCATCCGCGTCAAAAAGACGGTGGAAGTGCGCGAAGGCGAAGGCCGCAACGAAAAATGGGCGCGGCTGGAACCGCACGAAGGCTACGCATTGGCCTTCTCGATCGACTTCCGCCACCCCGCCATTGATTCCACCGCCAATTTCGCCGAGATCGATTTCGCCACGCATTCGTACGTGCGTGAAATTGCCCGCGCGCGCACGTTCGGTTTCGTCAATGAAGTGGAAGCGCTGCGCTCGATGGGCCTGGCCCGTGGCGGCAGCCTGGACAACGCTATCGTCATGGACGAATACCGGGTGCTGAACAGCGACGGGCTGCGCTATGACGATGAATTCGTGAAGCACAAGATCCTGGACGCCATCGGCGACCTGTATCTGTTGGGCAAGCCCCTGGTGGCCCGCTACGTGGCGTGCAAGTCGGGCCACGGCCTGAACAATCAGTTGGCCCGTGCGCTGCTCGCGCAGCAAGATGCCTGGGAACTGATCACCTATGAATCGCAGGCTGAAGCGCCGCAAGCCTTCCGCCACGAATGGAAGCTGGCGTAACGCCGGGTTCCTGACGGGATGCGGGCGGGGGCGCGATGCCCCGATTTCGTCCGTTTACCGCCTTGTCCGACCAATGGGCGGGGCCGGTCATCATCCCCTGATGCAACAGTCGCCATCCGGCTGCAAACCATCGTCGTAGTCCGACAAGAACTTGGTTTCGCTTCGTTTCCATGCGCCGTGCGCGCCGGACAAAGCCGGATAGCTTCAGCTACTCTTGTGATGCCTCAAGAGCTTGGCAACCGCGTCGGCCAACGGGCCGGGGCGCAGTTTTTCGTGCAGCGTCTCGAACGCGCCCAAGGCGGTATTGCCCAGGGGTTGCGCCTCTTTGGGAGGGCGTGGCTGACGGGCGCCGGGCTTCGGTAACCCCGCTTGTACCTTGACGGCAATTTCGTTAAGGTTCCAGCCTTGATCGGCCAGGGCACGCGCCACGCGCGGCGCCAACTGACGCATCTTGGCTGCGTGCGCGGCACTGGGCACCACAAGATGCAGGCACTGGTTTTCCAGTTTGCCCACCTGGCAGACGGCACCTAGCGGGGCGGGCAGAACCGCCGCCACCGCATACTGAATTTGCAAGTGCTTGCGGGCAGTCGCCAACACTCCGGCGCCCCGCATGTCATGACCCAGCCATCCCAGAGCGGTATTTTCTTTCCGCCGGCTGGAACTGGAACGTTGACGGTATGAAGTGGGTCTATTCATCCCGGCTCTAGAGAATTAGGAAGCAATCTTGAAAATCGTGATTATGCACGCCCGCGACGGGCGGGACGGGCATTTCACCCTGGGTGGCGCGCGGCTGGCGTTGCTGCTTGGGGCCGCTCTGATGACAGCCGCCATCTTCGGCGCCGCGCTACAGCGCTACCTTACTCCCATCCTGCCGGCGGTACACACCGTGGGCTGGCCGCTGGCACAACAGCCGGGTCGCGATACCGATTTCCTGCGTGGAAACATGAACTTGCTGGCCGCCAAGGTAGGCGCCCTGCAAGCCAAGCTGGTCAGCATCGACGGCTTGGGTCAGCGCGTGGCCAAGGTGGCGGGCGTGGCGTACACCGACCCGGAACTGGCCAAGCAACTGGCCGTGGCGCAGCCCGAAGCGCTGACCCAGCCGGAAGCGACCCAGGTCATGGATGACCTGTTCACCGACCACCCGCCGCCCAGCGCGGCGTCCGCCGAAGCGCTGGGCCGCCAGCTGGACGAAATCCAGGCGCGGCTGGCGCAGCAATCCGACAACCTGAAGCTGCTGGACGCGGCGCTGACCAAGCGGTCGGCCGACCAGGCCCGCATGCCCACGGCGATGCCCATCACCGATTATCCCTATCTGAGTTCCTCCTACGGCTGGCGCCGCAATCCGGTGACGGGTCGCACCGCCATGCACGAAGGCCTGGACTTCGCGGCGCCTTCGGGCACCCCGATCCTGGCCGCTTCCGGCGGCGTGGTGCTGGAAGCCAAGTTCCAGCCCGGCTTTGGCAATATGGTCGAAATCGACCATGGCGACGGCCTGATCACGCGCTACGCGCATGCGTCGTCGCTGATGGTCAAGCAGGGGCAACTAGTGGAACGCGGCCAGCAAGTGGCTCGCGTGGGCAGTTCCGGCCGTTCGACCGGCCCGCATCTGCACTTTGAGGTCCGCCTTGCCGGACAACCGCTGGACCCCCGTTTGTTCCTGGGATCGCAGCAGAACGCGCCGCCCGCCGTGGCCCAGGCCGCCGCGACTGAACCTGCGGCGCGCTGACCGGTCAAACCGGTCATCTTCAGCACTCTGGCCATAGGGCCAGGCTATTACGCGCCAGGTGCGTTAAACTGGTTCGTTTCCCAGCGGACCCCCGCTCAACCAATAAATCAAAGTCACGGGAGGCGCTGCCCTTGCCCTTTGCAGGCGCGGCGTGGCTCGTGCGGCCGACATACGCATGGTTTCTCTGCTCAAAAAACTCATAGGTAGCCGCAACGACCGGCTGCTTAAGCAGTATCGCAAGCTGGTAACCCAGATCAATGGGCTCGAGCCCAAGATTTCCGCGCTTTCCGATGCGGAGCTGGCGGCCAAAACTGACGAATTCCGATCCCGATACGCCCAAGGTACGTCGCTTGACGACCTGCTGCCCGAAGCTTTCGCCGTCGTGCGCGAAGCCGGCAAGCGCGTGTTCGGGATGCGCCATTTCGACTCTCAGTTGCTGGGCGGCATCGCGCTGCACAGCGGCAAGATTGCCGAAATGCGCACGGGGGAAGGCAAAACGCTGATGGCGACGTTGCCCGTTTACCTGAATGCATGCGCCGGCAAGGGCGTGCACGTGGTGACGGTGAACGACTATCTTGCCCGCCGTGACGCGGAATGGATGGGGCGCCTGTACCACTTCCTGGGCATGACCACGGGCGTGGTGGTGCCGCAGCAGCCTAACGAAGAGAAAAAGGCCGCCTACGCCGCCGACATCACTTACGGCACCAATAACGAATTCGGCTTCGACTACCTGCGCGACAACATGGAATACCGTGTTGAGGACCGCCGCCAGCGCGTGCTGTTCTACGCCATCGTCGACGAAGTGGACTCGATCCTGATCGACGAAGCCCGTACGCCGCTGATCATTTCGGGCCAGGCCGAGGATCACACCGAGCTCTACATCCGCATGAACGCGGTGCCGCCGCTGCTCAAGCGCATGGCCAGCGAGCCCAAGCCGCAAGAGCCGGAACCCGAAGGCGATTACTGGGTCGACGAAAAAAGCCAGCAGGTTTACCTGTCGGAAGCCGGTCACGAGAATGCCGAGGCCATTTTGGCCCGCCTGGGCATCCTGCCGGAAGGCGAATCGCTGTACGACCCGCGCCACATTGCCCTGATGCACCACCTGATGGTGGCCTTGCGCGCCAACAACCTGTTCTTCCGCGATCAGCAATACGTGGTGCAGGACGGCGAAGTGGTGATCGTCGACGAATTCACGGGCCGCCTGATGGTGGGCCGCCGTTGGTCCGACGGCCTGCACCAGGCGGTTGAAGCCAAGGAAGGCGTGAAGATCCAGCACGAGAACCAGACGCTGGCATCCATCACGTTCCAGAACTACTTCCGCATGTACGAAAAGCTGTCCGGCATGACCGGTACGGCCGATACGGAAGCGTACGAATTCCAGGAAATCTACGGGCTTGAAACGGTCATCATCCCGACCAACAAGCCGATGATTCGCAAGGACCAGAACGATCAGGTCTTCAAGACCGATCCGGAAAAGTACAACGCGATCCTCGAAGACATCCGCGACTGCCACGAGCGCGGCCAGCCCGTGCTGGTGGGCACGACCAGCATTGAAAACTCCGAGCTGCTGTCGGGCCTGCTGAAAAAGGCCAAGCTGCCGCACGAAGTGCTGAACGCCAAGCAGCACGCCCGCGAAGCCGAGATCGTCGCCGAAGCCGGCAAGCCGGGTCACATCACCATCGCCACCAACATGGCCGGTCGGGGTACCGACATCGTGCTGGGCGGCAGTGTGGACAAGCAGGTCGACCTGATCCGCGCCGACGAATCGCTGTCGGAAGCCGAAAAGAATGCGCGCATCGAGAAGATCCGCGCTGAATGGAAGCCGCTGAACGAGCAGGTCAAGGCCGCTGGCGGCCTGCGCATCATCGGCACCGAGCGCCACGAATCGCGCCGTATCGACAACCAGCTGCGTGGCCGCGCCGGCCGCCAGGGTGACCCGGGTTCGTCCCGTTTCTACCTGTCGCTGGAAGACTCGCTGATGCGCATCTTCGCGGGCGACCGCGTGCGCGCCATCATGGAACGCCTGAAGCTGCCCGAGGGCGAGCCCATCGAGGCGGGCATGGTGACGCGTTCGATCGAAACCGCGCAGCGCAAGGTGGAAGGCCGCAACTTCGACATCCGCAAGCAATTGCTGGAATACGACGACGTTGCCAACGACCAGCGCAAGGTGCTGTATTCGCAGCGTAACGACGTGCTGGAAGCCGCCAGCGTCAGCGCCACGGTGAACAACCTGCGCGATGCCGCCGTGGTCGAACTGTTCAACACGTACGTGCCGCCGGAATCGGTCGAAGACCAGTGGGACGTCCCCGGCCTGCAAAAGGCGCTGGAAGCCGACTGGCACTTGCACCTTCCGCTGACGGAAATGCTGGAGAAGGAATCCAACCTGACCGACGAAGACCTGCGCGAACGCGTGGTGGCCGCGGCGCGCGATGCGTACCAGGCCAAGGTTGACCAGGTGGGCGTTGAGTCGTGGTCGCAGTTTGAACGTTCGATCATGCTGCAATCGATCGACACGCACTGGCGCGAACACTTGTCGTCGCTGGACTACCTGCGCCAGGGCATCCATCTGCGCGGCTACGCGCAGAAGAACCCCAAGCAGGAATACAAGCGCGAAGCCTTCGAACTGTTCTCGGGCATGCTGGATCGCATTCGCGACGACGTCGTGCGCGTGTTGATGACGGTGCGCGTGCAGTCGTCCGAGCAGGTCGAGCAAGCCGAAGCGGAAGCGGCGCAATCGCACGTGCAAAACGTGCAATACCACCATTCCGACTACGACGAGGCACTGGCCCAGACGGAATCGGACGACAGCGCGCAGCCCGTGCGCAACGCGCTGCCCAAGGTCGGCCGCAACGACCCGTGCCCGTGCGGCAGCGGCAAGAAGTACAAGCAGTGCCACGGCAAGCTGGTCTGATCAGGGGATAACGCCATGCTGCATTCTGTCGGCCGCACCGAATTCGACCACGCCGTCGTGATGGTGCGCGACCGGCTGGATGCGCTGGCGCCGCACTTTGAACGCCAGGGCTTTCACCTGAGCGACAAGGCGGTGCATAACCTGGGGTCCTGCAATCGGCTGATCGTGCTGGAAGGCACGTATGTGGAATTGCTGGGATGGCCGCCGGGGGCGCCGCCCGCCCGCAAGGAAATCGCGGATTCGCCGTTCGGGCTGGAAGCACTGGTGTTTCGCACCTATGACGCCGACGCCACCTACGAACGGCTCAAGGCAGCCGGGTTCGCCGTGAACCCTGTACAAGAACTGACCCGCCCGGCGATGCTGGACGGCCAGGAAGTGCAGGCCAAGTTCCATACCGTGCGTTTTGCCGAGCAGCCCTTGCCCGGCATCCGCATGTATTTCTGCCGACACCTGACGCCGGAATGCGTGTGGTCGCCGGCATTGATGGCGCATCCTAATGGCGCGCGCAGCCTGATTCGCATCGACGCGCGCGCGGCGGATGCGCAAGCGGTGGCCGAGCGCCTGGCGCGGGTGGCGGACGTGTCCGCCGAAGCCGCTTCGGGCGGCTGGGACGTGCCGCTGGCCAATCTGCGCATTCACGTTCAGCAAGACGCGGCAGCGGTGACGCCGGTGTTGTCCACGCTGACGCTGGAAAACCGCGACGGCGCCCACTACACGCTGGACACCGGCCTGTAGCTTCCCAACGGGCGTGTCGGTCGCGCCGCGCCCGTTTTCTGACTTCCACACTTGTGATCCAGGGCTGCTTTTTTCGCAGCCGTGTCGCGTTGCGTCCCCTTTTTGGCCCGCAGCGCCCGCGCCCGTCTCTTGCGGGCAAACCCTGCTTGCAAGGCAAAGTGTATGCACTTTAGTATGCACTTCATCTCGCCGCATTTCCCCAGCCCGATCTCCTCTATTTGCCAGCCGGATTTCGCTCCATGACGCAGTCGCCCACCGTCCATCGTCCCGCTGCCCGCACCTCCGCGGGCCAGGCCGAGCTGTACGGCGCGGTCAAGGCGATGGCGGTGCGCTTTGATTTCAAGCCCGGCGAACGCATCAACGAAGTTGAGCTGGCGCGCCGTTTGAACGTCAGCCGTACGCCGCTGCGGGAGGTGCTGAACCAGTTGATGGTTGAAGGCTTCCTGACCCGCTCGGTCAACCGCGGATTTATCGCCCGCTTGCTGGACGCCAAGCAGATTCACAGCCTGTACGAATACCGCTCGGTGCTGGAAGCGGGCATCGTGCGCGCCGCGTGCGAGCGTGCCAGCGATGAAGAACTGGCCCAGTTGCGGGCATTTGTCGAGCGGTCGCGCGATGTGCCGGAAGACAGCGACGCCACCCGCTTGCTGGAACTGGACGAAGCGTTTCACCTGCATCTGGCGGGGCTGTCGCGCAATGAAGAATTCGTGCGGGCGCTGGAAAGCGTCAACGCCCGGATTCACTTCGTGCGCTGGATCGATATGCAGCAGGGCCGGCGCAGCCACACCCAGGCCGAACACCTGCGCATCGTGCAGGCGCTGGAACAGCGCGACATGGATGCGCTGCCCGCGCTGATGGGCGCGCATATCGGACGCCGCCTGGATCAGATCACCGACGTGATACGCACAGGCTTTTCTACGATTTACATGCGGGACCAGGCCGAACCCGCCACGGTAGTGCCGGCCAACACCACAACAGCAGGGGAAAAATAATGACTCACACAATGAAGCGGATCCTGGCGGGCTTATGCACGCTGGCTGCCGCCGGGGGCGCCATGGTGGCCGCACCCGTCGCCGCCGAAGAACGGCCGTTGATCCTGGTGGTGCCGTACCCGCCGGGCGGCAGCACCGATATCCTGGCGCGCATCTTGCAGCCGCGTCTGTCCCAGCAACTGGGTGGGCGCGCGGTCGTGGT
This sequence comes from Achromobacter sp. RT286_PF, assembly GCF_059760425.1. Classification (NCBI taxonomy): domain Bacteria; kingdom Pseudomonadati; phylum Pseudomonadota; class Betaproteobacteria; order Burkholderiales; family Alcaligenaceae; genus Achromobacter; species Achromobacter sp. RT286_PF. Next base: position 63,476 of record NZ_JCBAMR010000022.1, on the reverse strand, counting down.
TGAAAACCGCCCCGGCGCGGCCAGCCAGATCGCCACCGCTTTCGTGGCGCGCGCCGAACCCGATGGCAATACGTTGCTGGTCAGCTTCGACAATCACGGCATCAACCCGGCCGTGAAGCCCAAGCTGCCCTACGACACCTTCAAGGACTTTGTTGCCATCTCGCAGACCGTGCGTTTTCCGCTGGTCATCGGCGCCAATCCCAATGTGCCCGGCAATAACCTGAAAGAGTTCCTGGCCGCAGCGGCGAAGGAATCGCCCAACAAATTCAACTACGCGTCCACCGGCGTGGGTTCGCTGAACCATCTGGCGCCCGAAGAACTCAAGCGCCTGTCGAAGGTTGAACTGCTGCATGTGCCGTATGGCGGCGGCGGCCCGGCCATCCAGGCCGTGGTCGGCGGGCAGGCCAATATGACGTGGCTGAGCTTTGCGGCGCTGCGCGGGCAGATCCAGGGCGGCAAGATCAAGCCCCTGGCCGTGGCCGGCGAAAAGCGCCTGCCTGAATTGCCCAACGTGCCGACGGTGATCGAATCGGGCTTTCCGGGCTTTGTCGCGTATTCCTGGAGCGGCATGTTCGCCCCGAAGGGCACGCCCGACGCGACCGTGAAAAAGCTGACGGCCGACTTCAAGGCGGTGCTGGCTGACCCGGACATCAAGAAGAAGGTAACGGAAGCGGGCTTCGAAATCGTGGCGTCGAACGGCCCCGAACTGGACGCCTACGTGAAGTCGGAATACGACCGCTGGAGCGCCTTCATCAAGAGCAGCAACATCAATCTGGATAACTGAGCGACGGTAAACCGGGCGGCGCGCCGCCCGGTCCCGTCCGCGATACTCGTGGAGATGACATGGAAAATTTGACCGGCGCCGAAGCCATGGTGCGGATGCTGCAACACAACGGCGTCAAACATATTTTTGGCCTGTGCGGCGACACCAGCCTGCCGTTCTACGACGCGCTGTACCGCCTGGATCACGGCATGCAGCACATCCTGACGCGCGACGAACGTAGCGCGGGCTACATGGCCGACGCCTATGCGCGCGTGACCGGCAAGGTCGGCGTGTGTGAAGGCCCCAGCGGTGGCGGCGCCACCTACCTCTTGCCCGGTTTGGTCGAAGCCAATGAATCGTCGATTCCGGTGTTGGGCATTACGTCCGACGTCGCCGTGGGTTCGCGTGGCAAGTATCCGTTGACGGAACTTGACCAGGAAGCGCTGTACCGCCCGCTGACAAAGTGGAACCGCACGATCGACCGCGCCGACCAGATCCCCGGCATGGTGCGCGCGGCGTTCCGCGCCATGACGACCGGCAAGCCCGGCGCGGCGCACCTGTGCTTTCCGTATGACGTGATGAAGCAGCAAGTGGACGCGTCCGACATCTGGGCGCAGCCCGAACACGGCCGCTTCCCCGCCATGCGCGTGGCGCCGGACCCTGCGGACGTGGCGCGTGCCGCGCAGCGCCTGGTGGGCGCGCGGTCGCCCGTCATCATCTGCGGTGGCGGTGTGGTCATCGCCGGCGCCAGCGGCGCGTTGCAGGAATTGGCCGAAGCGCTGAAGGCCGCCGTGTGCGTGACCGTGAGCGGGCAGGGCAGCCTGGCCGACACGCATCCCCTGAACGCGGGCGTGGTCGGCTCCAACGGCGGCGTGATGGCCACGCGCGACGTGGTCGCCGCGGCCGACGTGGTGCTGTTCGTGGGCTGCCGGGCCGGGTCCACGTCCACGGAACACTGGCGCTTCCCGAACCGCGACGTGCCGATCCTGCACATCGACGTCGATCCGATGGTGATCGGCGCCAACTACCTGACCGAAGTGGGCCTGGTGGGCGACGCCAAGCTGGCGTTGGAGGCCCTGGGCGCCGAAGTACAGGCGCGTCTGGCGCACCGCAATTCGGACGCCGTGGATGGCGCTGTGCTGGCCGGCCGCGCCAAGGCCGCGCGTCGCGCGCAGCTGGAGCCGTTGGCCAACAGCCTCGAGGCCCCGATTCGTCCCGAGCGCGTCGTGCAATCGCTGAACCGGCTGCTGCCCGACGATGCCGTGGTGTGCGCGGACCCGGGCACGCCTTGCCCGTACTTTTCGGCGTACTACGACGTGTCGCGCCCCGGCCGGCATTTCATTACCAACCGCGCACATGGCGCGTTGGGCTTCTCGATGTCGGCCGCGCTGGGTGCGTGGGTGGGCCGCCCGCAGTCCAAATGCGTATCGGTCATGGGCGACGGCAGCTTCGGCTTTACCGTTGGCGAACTGGAAACCATCGTCCGCCACAAGGCGCCGTTGCTGATGATCGTGTTTTCCAATTCCGTCTACGGCTGGATCAAGGCCAGCCAGAAGGCCGGCTACGACGAGCGCTACTACAGCGTGGACTTCAACCGCACCGACCATGCCCGCATTGCCGAAGCCTATGGCGTGAAGGCATGGCGCGTCGAAGATCCCGCCAAGCTGGACGCCGCCATCAAGGCCGCCATGGAACATGACGGCCCGGCGCTGATCGACGTGGTGGCGCAGCCCTTGCAGGACGCGGCCGCGCCGGTCAGCCAGTGGATGGGCTGATTCGCGCCTGATCGCGCAGCGGTACCCAGGGCCCTTCGGGGCCCTTTTTTTTGCCTGCGCGCACTGCCGCTGGTCCTATACTGATCCGCTTTGGCGCGGCGACGCCGCGCGGTCTGCAACACATCAACGGGGAATCGGGCATGGATCTGGGGATCAGTGGCAAGACGGCTTTGGTGTTTGGTGGCAGCCGCGGCATGGGGCGCGCGTGCGCCTTGCAGCTGGCGCGCGAGGGCGTGGCGGTGACAATCGCGGCACGCAACCCGCAGACGCTTGAGCAGGCAGCCGCCGAGATCTCGAAGGAAACCGGCATCGGCGTGGGCTGGGTGTCGGCCGACTTGACCCAGGCAACTGGCCGCGATGCGGCGCTGGCGGCGTGCCCGCATCCGGACATCCTCGTCAATAACGCCGACGGCCCGCTGCCCGGCGATTTTCGTGATTGGTCCCGGGACGATTGGATCGCGGCGCTGGACGCCATGATGCTGGGCCCCATCGACATGATCCGGCGCGTGGTGGACGGCATGGTCGAGCGCCGTTTTGGCCGCATCGTCAATATCGTGTCGCGCAGCGTCAAGGCGCCGCATGCGGAACTTGGCCTGTCCAACGGCGCGCGTTCGGGGCTGATCGGTTTCGTGGGTGGCCTGGCGCGCCAGACCGTGCGGCACAACGTCACCATCAACAACCTGCTGCCCGGCGCCTTCGCCACGGATGCACAGATTCGCCACATCCAGGGCATGCTGGACGAGGCTGGCGGCAAGACGTTCGAGCAACTGTGGGACGAACGCGCGCGCAGCAACCCGGCAGGGCGTTACGGGCAGCCCGAGGAAGTGGGCGCGCTGTGCGCGTATCTGTGCTCGGCGCAGGCCGGCTATATGACCGCACAAAGCGTGCTGATCGATGGCGGCGGCTACCCCGGCACGTACTAGGCGCAAGCGGGGTCTCGCGCTGGACGCGCGCGGGACTAACAGGCAAGATTGGCACCCATGCCGTTCGAGAAAAAGCCCATGGACCAGACCGACATCAAGATATTGGGGTTGCTGCAAAAGGACGCCACGTGCTCGGTCGCGGAAATCGCCGAACAGGTGAATCTGTCGGTCACACCATGCTGGCGGCGAATTCAGAAGCTCAAGGACGACGGGGTCATTGCGCGCAACGCCATCTTGCTGGACCCGCGCGCGCTGGGGTTGAACCTGACCGTTTTTGTCTCGATCAAGACCAGCCAGCACAACGAAAAATGGACGCAAAGCCTGATCAACGCAGTCATGGCCTTGCCCAATGTCGTTGAATTTCACCGCATGGCGGGCGACATCGACTACCTGCTCAAGGTTGTGGTCGAGGACATGGCGGCGTATGACCGCTTCTACCGCCGGCTGATCGGCGCCGTGGACTTGCTGGACGTCAGCGCCAGCTTCTCGATGGAAATCATCAAAAGCACCACCGAATTACCGCTGGACGCGGTGTAGCAACGCGCCGCGCAAATTTTTTTCATTGCGGGCAGTTAGGGCGGATGCAAATTTCTTTCGGCGCGTTGCAAAACGCCTATCTCGCAATTCTTTTGCGCGGCCGTCGGCGTAGGATATCGCTCATTCCCTGCTGGGGAATGAATCGGGATATCAGAGGACCCTATGTCGTTCGCAGTACCCGCCGGCTGTGCCGGTCTGGAAAAAACGCGGCAAGCGCTATCGGTGGACGACCTGTTGGCCGGCTGGAACGGTGTCGACGACTTGTGGGTGTTCGCCTACGGTTCCCTGATCTGGCATCCCGGCTTTGCGTGGCGCGAACGCCGCCTGGCAACCGTGCGCGGCTATCACCGGTCCTTGTGCCTGTGGTCGCGCGATCATCGTGGTTCTCCTGACAACCCGGGGCTGGTGTTCGGCTTGAACCGGGGCGGTTGCTGCCGGGGCGTGGCCTATCAAATCGCCGCCGCCGATGTGCCCGACGTGTTCCAGGCGCTGTGGCGCCGCGAGATGGTGACGGGCGCCTATACGCCCCGCTGGCTGACTTGCCACACCGAATCCGCGCCGGTGCGCGGGCTGGTATTCCTGCTGAATCGCGCCTGCGACGAATATGCCGCCGATCTTTGCGACGATCGCCTGATCGCGTCCGTGCGCAGTGCCGTGGGGCACTCGGGGCCTTGCCTGGATTACGTGGTGGAAACCGAACGCGCGTTGCGCGCCCACGGGATCGACGACTGGCGGCTGGGCGATCTGGTGCGCAGGCTGGGCCAGGCGTTTTAAGCTTGCGCGTGGCGCCCTAGAAGTGCCAGCGCCCGAACATATACAGCACGTTGCCCGCGCCGGACGCGCCGGGGATATAGGTCGCGTAGAACATCGCGTCTTTGTAGCCCGCGCCCACCAGCGGCAGGATGCCCGGAAACGGCACGTAGCCCATGATGTCGTGCCGCGCGGTCAGGAAGACGGTATAGCCCGCGCCCAACCGGAAGTTCTCGCTGACCTGTCCAATTTTCAGGAAGCCATAGCCGGCGATGGGCTCGACCTTGCTGTGCGAATCCAGAAACGCCATAGCGTACAGGCCCTGCCAGTCGCCGTCTTCGTCATAGATGCTGCGGCCATAGCCGCCGCCCCATGCCAGCTCGTTGAAGCTGTCGATTTTTTCTTTGCTGTACGTGGCGCGGTTGTGCCAGGCGTAGCCGGAAACGTAGAGGTCGTGGCCGCCTTCGGTCCAGATCTGATCCAGGCGATTGCAAGCGGATTGCGCCCACGAGGGCAGGCCTTCACAGGCCTGCGCGGCGGCGGTGAAAGTCGAGAGCAGCAGACAGAGAATCGCTGCCCGAAATTTGGCGTTCATTGCGGGTAAACAGGGGTAAAGATGACAATTCGATGACTGTACATGTAGTCATCGCTGCATCCCTGTCAGATGGCTGTCATGCATCGGCGTGCGTAGCCACCGCCCCAGGAAGGGGGCGGCACACCAGCGCAAAAACAAGAATTTTCTGTGGTGGCCGAGCTACAGCAAGAAGATCGTGGCCAAGCCCAGAAAGATGAAGAAGCCCAATGAATCGGTGGCGAACGTCAGCAGGACCGACGACCCCATTGCAGGGTCCTTGCCGAACCGCGCGCGCACCATCGGCACCAGCACGCCCACCGATGCACCGACCAGCATGTTGCAGATCATCGCCGCCATCATCACCAGCGCGATCGACAGCGAATGCGAGATGACCCAGGCGAACAGCGCCGCCACCAGGCTGCCGCACAGGCCGACCAGCAACGTCACGAAAAGCTCACGCTTGACCAGCTGCCACAGGTTGCGCCCGGTGATCCGGCCCATGGCCAGCGCCCGGATGATCAGCGTCATGGTCTGGTTGCCCGAGTTGCCGCCGATACCCGCAACGATCGACATCAAAAACGCCAGGATCACGATCTGGCTGACCGTGCCTTCGAATTGTGAGGCCACGAAAGACGCCGTGGCGGCGGTACAGAGGTTGAACAGCAGCCAGGGCGCGCGGTTGCGCAGGGCGGTGGTGACGGGCGCGAAGATGTCTTCTTCTTGCAGACCGGCACGCGACAGCGCTTGTTCTTGCGAGTCTTCACGCATCACGTCCACGACGTCCGCAATGGTGACGCGGCCGATCAGGCGGCCCTGGTCGTCCATCACCGGCGCGGACACCAGGTCGTAGCGTTCGAACGCGCCGGCGGCGTCGGCGTCGGAATCCAGCGGGTTCAGCGCCAGAAAGTCCGAGTTCATGACGGCGCGCACTTCGGTCTCGGGTTCGCTGACCAACAGGCGCGACAAGGGCAGAATGCCTTGCAGCTTGTCCTGGCGGTCCACGACGAAGATCTGGTCGGTGTGATCGGGCAGCTCGTGCAGGCGGCGCAGGTAGCGCAGCACCACTTCCAGCGTGACGTCCTCGCGCACACGGACCATTTCGAAGTCCATGATCGCGCCCACGCTGTCTTCCGGATAGCCCATGGCTTCCAGCAGCTGCGCGCGTTCTTCTTCGGTCAGGCCCTTTTGCACTTCGGCCACCACGTCGGGCGGCAGGTCGGGCGCCAGGTCCGCCAACTCGTCGGCGTCCATGTTGCCGGTGGCGGCAACCAGGTCCTGGCGGTCCATCGCTTCGATCAGCGATTCGCGCACCCAGTCTTCGACTTCCAGCAGCACGTCGGCGTCGTGCTCGGGGCTGACCAGCTTCCAGATGGCCTGGCGTTCGTCCTTGGGCAGCGATTCCAGGATGAAGGCGATGTCGGCCGGGTGCAGGCCGTCAAGCAGCGTCTTGAGTTCGGCTTCGTGCTGGCGGTGGACCAGGTCTTCGACCAGCGGCGCCTTGGCATCGCCTTCTTCCTGGCGATGCACCAGGTCGGCCACCAACTGCTGGCGGCGCAGGCGTTCCTGCACTTCGGCCAGGGCGGTCTGGGCGTCTTCCGGGTCGAGGCGGCGGGGCGTCGCGGGCGGTTTCTGCGCGGCGGCGGACTGCGTCATGCGTTACGGCTCAAAGAGAAGGTAGGGGGCGGCTGCGCCGCGCTTCGTCGGTGGCGACGTAGGTCAGCGTGGCCTCGGTGACCTTGACGACTTCAGCGTCCAGGCGTTGGCGCTGCGCGTAGACCTCGACGGACACGGTGACCGAAGTGGTGCCGGTCTTGACGATGGCCGCGTAAAAGCTGAGCAGGTCGCCCACGAAGACGGGCTCTTTGAACTGGAAGGCGTTGACCGCCACGGTAGCGACTCGGCCGGCGGCGCGGCGCGCGGCGGGAATCGAGCCGGCGATGTCCACCTGGGCCATGATCCATCCGCCAAAAACGTCCCCGTGGATATTTGCGTCGGCCGGCATCGGCATGACGCGCAATACCGCGTCGCGATTGGCGGGCAAAGTCGTAAACGGGGTTTTCGGGCTGGAGGTCATGCGGCCGACTCCAATGCATGGGAACCAGCCGATTATGCAGGAAAAACGAGACAGCGGCGTGCGCGGCGCAGGCCGTCACGGCGCTTTGCCGCGACGGCCTGAAAATCAGGTCGCCAACTTCACGATGCCGTAGCCGCCAACCAACAACCAGGCATACAGAATGAGTCCCAGGGCCATCACGCGGGGGCCCGCCTTCTTGATCTGGGCAAAGCGCGTTTCGATGCCCAGGGCGGTCATGGCCATGGTCAGCGCAAAGATGTCCAGGCGGCGGATGGCGGCGATGGCGTCGGCGGGGATGATGTTCAGCGAATTGATGATGGCCAGCACCAGGAAGCCGACGGCGAACCACGGAATGGGCAGCTTGCCGCCTTTGGCCTGGCCGCCCGACTGGCTGGCCGCGCTGCGCAGGTACATGCCCAACACCAGCAGCACCGGCACCAGCAGCGCCACGCGGGTCATCTTGACGATGGTGGCGACTTCGGTGGTGGCCGGGTCGATATTGCTGGCCGCGCCCACCACTTGCGCCACTTCGTGGATGGTGCCCCCGATATAGATGCCCAGCGCCTGCGTGTCCAGGCCGAGCCAGCCCGCGTGATAAAGAATGGGGTACAGGAACATGGAGAGCGTGCCGAAAAGCACGACCGTGGCCACGGCGACCGCGCTTTTGTGGGGCGCCGCCCGCAGCGTGGGTTCGAACGCCAGCACCGCCGCCGCGCCGCAAATGGCGCTGCCGGCGGCGGTCAGCATGGCGGTGTCGCGGTCCAGGCCAAGCAGGCGTTGCCCCACGACCGTGCCGATTACCAACGTGCCCAGCACTACCGCGACCGACACGGCCAGGCCGGGCAGGCCCACGGCGGCGATCTGCTGGATGCTGATGTTCAAGCCGTAGAACGCCACGGCGATGCGCAACAGGCGGCGCGCCGTGAAGTTCACGCCCACGCCCCAGTCCGCCGGCATGGTGCCGCGCAGGAAATTGCCATACAGCATGCCGCAGACGATGCCCACGACCAGCGGCGAAAAGCCCAGCTGGCGAATGGCCGGCAAGTCCGCCAGTTGCATCACGGCAGCCGCCATCAGGCCGACGAACAACACGCCATTGAGCTTGTCGCGCCAGGGTGTGGCGGTGGCTGTGGGGGCGGCGGTTGCGGCAGGTGCCGCCGAGGCGGGCAGGGGAACGGCGGTGCTGGAAGAGGTGCTCATGACGGGCCTTTGCGGCATATCTAAATAACTAGACGAAATATTAAGTCGCGGGTCGTTATTTGAAAAATCTTCAATTTGGATATGTAATATCGGAAATTCTGATAATAAGCACCGCAATCCATGACCCCTGACCAGCTCCTCACATTCGCCTGCGTGGCCGATACCGGCAACATCAGCCGCGCGGCGCAGGTGCTGAATTTGTCTCAGCCGGCCGTATCCGGGCAGTTGCGTGCGCTACAAGATTGGTTTGGCGAACCGCTGTACCGGCGCAGCGGCCATGGCATTGCGCTGACCGAGGCCGGCGAGCGTCTGGCCGAACAGGCACGGCAGCTGCGGCAGGTGTACCGGCAGGCGCAGGCCGTGCGCGAATCGTGGCGCGGGCTGGAAACGGGCGCGTTGCGGCTGGGCGCCAGCACCACGCCCGCCAGCTATCTGCTGCCCCGGCTGGTGGCCGACTTCCGTTCCGCCTTTCCGGCGGTCAGCCTGCATCTGTCAGATGGCAACACCCGCGAAATCGTCGAGCGCTTGCCCGCGCTGGACCTGGCTTTTATTGAAGGGGATGTGCCCTCGGGGCTGCCCGCCGACACGGCCGTACATGCGTGGCGCCAGGACGAAGTGGTGGCGATCGTGCGCGCCGACCACGCGCTGGCGTCCAAGGGCGCGGTGACCTTGCGTGATCTGGCGGCGTCTGCCCTGGTCATGCGCGAGCCCGGGTCGGGCGTGCGTCGGCTGGTCGAGCGCGCCTTCGCCGATGCCGGGCTGGCGCCGTCGGTGGGTCTGGAATTGGCAGGGGTGGAAGGGGTGAAGCAGGCGGTGCGGGCGGGGCTGGGCGTGGGCTTTGTGTCCGTCATGTCGATGCGGCATGAAGACGGCGCCCTGGCGGCGCTGCGCTTGTTGCCCCGGCCGTTGACGCGCACCCTGAGCATCCTGGTGCCGCATGCGGATGCGGCCGCCCGCGCCGCTGAACGCTTTCTGGCGATGTGCCTGGCGGTCGGGGCGGCGGACGGCGGGTAGCGGTCAGGCTTTGGCCAAGCGCTTCAAGGCCAGCTGGACCCAATACGTGCCGCCCAGCGGCAGCAGTTCGTCGTTGAAGTCGTAGCTGCCGTTATGCAGCATGCAGGGGCCCAGGCCGTGGCCGCTGTCGCGGTGTTCTCCCGTGCCATTGCCGATCCAGACGTAGCAGCCCGGCAGTTCCTGGAGCATGAACGCAAAGTCTTCCGCGCCCATCGTGGGCTGCACGTGGTCGTTGACGTTGGCCTCGCCCACGATGTCGCGCAGCACCTCGGCGCAGAACGCGGCCTCTTCGGCGTGGTTGATGGTGGGCGGGTAGTTGCGCTGGAACGTGAACTCCACCTCGCAATCCATGGCGGCGCAGGTGTGGCGCGTGATCTCTTCCATACGGCGTTCGATCAGGTCCAGCACGTCCAGCGTGAACGTGCGCACGGTGCCGCGCAGTTCAGCGTGGTTGGGCACGACGTTGTCGGCGCTGCCGGCATGGATCTGCGTAATGCTGAGCACCGCGGCGTCCAGCGGATTGCGGTTGCGCGTGATGATGGTCTGCAACGACTGCGCCAACTGCACAGCGGCCATGACCGGGTCGATGCCCAGGTTGGGCATGCCGGCGTGGGTGCCCTTGCCTTTGACGACAATCGAAAACTCGTTGCTGGACGCCATGATGGGGCCGGGCGTCAAGCCGAATTGGCCGGGCTTCATGCCGGGCCAGTTGTGCATGCCGAACACGGCTTCCATGGGGAAGCGCTTGAACAGGCCGTCGTCGATCATGCGCTTGGCGCCGCCACCGCCTTCTTCGGCCGGCTGGAAAATCACATAGACGGTGCCGGCGTAATCGCGGTGTTGCGCCAGGTATTGCGCGGCGGCCAGCAGCATCGCGGTGTGGCCGTCATGCCCGCAGGCGTGCATCTTGCCGTCGTTCTTGCTGGCGTGCGCAAAGCTATTCACTTCTTGCATGGGCAGCGCGTCCATGTCGGCGCGCAGGCCCACTGCGCGATCGCCGGGCTGGTTGCCGCGGATGATGCCGACCACGCCCGTGCCGCCCAAGCCACGGTCGACCTCGATGCCCCATTCTTCAAGCTTGGCCGCCACCACGTCGGCGGTGCGGAATTCTTCGAAAGCCAGTTCGGGATGCGCGTGGATGTCGCGGCGGATCTTCGAAATATCCTGGTGCCAGGCGACGATGGGTTCGAGCAGTTTCATGGGGAAAGGTCGGGCGAAAAAAGGGAACGCAACAAGGTTATCATCATTCAAAAATCTATTTAATGGAGACAAACACCATGACGCGTCCGTGGCTTGCCCATTACCCGCAGGGGGTGCCGGCAGAGATCTCCACCGAGGGTTATTCCTCGCTGGCCGACCTGCTCGACCGCGCTTGCAAACAGTACGCCACGCGCATCGCCTGCACGGCGATGGGCAGCGATATCACCTATGCGCAGCTGGATCGGCATGCGCGCGCCTTCGCCGGATGGTTGCAAAGCCTGGGCCTGGAAAAGGGCGCCCGCGTGGCGCTGATGATGCCCAACGTGCCGGCCTACCTGGTCGGCATGCTGGGCACGCTGCGCGCGGGCATGGTCGTGGTGAACGTGAACCCGCTGTACACAGCCGACGAACTGGAACGCCAGTTGCAAGACAGCGGCGCGTCCGTGATCCTCATCCTGGAAAACTTTGCCCACACCTTGCAGGGCGTGAAGAATCGCGGTCGGCTCAAGCATATTGTCGTGACGGGGCCGGGCGATCTGCTCGGTGGGCTGAAGGCGCCGCTGGTCAACTTCGTGGCCCGCCATATCAAGAAGATCGTTCCCGCCTGGAACATCGATGGCGCGCAGTCCTTGCCCAAGGTCTTGGCCGCCGGTGCCAACCTGCCATTCACGCCGCCCGCGCTGACGATGGATGACGTGGCGGTGTTGCAGTACACGGGCGGCACCACAGGCGTACCCAAGGGCGCGATGCTGTCGCACCGCAACCTGACGGCCAACGTGCTTCAAACCGAAGCGGTCGCGCAGCCCGTCGTGCACGATCTGGCAAATTCCCAGCTCACCATCATCAGCGCGCTGCCGCTGTATCACGTGTTTGCGATGACGGTTTGCGGCTTGTATGGCCTGCATGCGGGCATGCGCAACGTGCTGATCATCAACCCGCGCGACCAGCCTTCGCTGATTGCGGCCTGGCGCAAGGTGCCGATCAATCTGTTCCCGGGCGTCAACACTTTGTTCAATGCGCTGGCCCACAACGCCGACTTTGCCAAGCTGGATTTTTCGGCCCTGCGCTTGACGCTGGGCGGCGGCATGGCCGTGCAGCAACCGGTGGCCGAACGCTGGCTGAAGATCACGGGCCGCCCTTTGATCGAAGGCTATGGCTTGTCGGAAACGTCGCCGGTGGCGACGGTGAACCCCACCAACGCCACGGCATATTCCGGTTCGATCGGCCTGCCGTTGCCGTCCACCGATGTGGCCATTCTTGATGATGCGGGTCACGAAGTGCCGCTGGGCGAACGCGGCGAAGTGGGCATACGCGGGCCGCAGGTGATGCTGGGCTATTGGCAAAAGCCCGAAGAAACGCAGCAATCGATGACGGCCGACGGGTTCTTTCGCACGGGCGACATCGGCATCATGGACGATAAGGGTTATACGCGCATCGTGGACCGCAAAAAGGACATGATCGCGGTGTCCGGATTCAAGGTCTATCCGAACGAGGTCGAGGCCGTGGTGGCGCAGATGCCGGGCGTGCTTGAATGCGCGGCCATCGGCGTGCCGGACGAACACTCCGGAGAATCGGTGAAGGTGTTCGTGGTCAAGAGCGACCCGTCGTTAACCGAGGCGCAGGTGCAGGACTGGTGCCGCGAAAAGCTCACAGGCTACAAGCGACCGCGCTTCGTGGAATTCCGCGACGAATTGCCCAAGAGCAACGTGGGCAAGATCCTGCGCCGCGAATTGCGGCCCGACGCGCCTTCATCCGCACCCGCGGCGTCGCCATCTGGCGCCAACCCGGGCGCGAACACAGGCGCGACCGTTCGCTAGGCGGTTGCCGGCCCGTTGTCCAGATGCGGCGCAATCATGTCGTGCAGGGCGCGTTCGATGGCGGGGTTGCCCGCCACGACGCGTCCACCGATAGGCCAGGGATCCAGCTTGTGCATGTCTGAACACGTGCCGCCCGCTTCGCGCAGGATCAGCGTGCCGGCGGCCACGTCCCACGGCGCCAGCCCCATCTCCCAATACCCGTCGTAGCGGCCGCAAGCCGTCCATGCCAGGTCCAGCGCGGCCGCGCCCATGCGCCGCACGCCGCGCGCGCGCTTGATGGCGTCGTTCAGCATGGGCATGTATTGGTCGGCAAAGGAAAAGTCGCGGAACGGAAAGCCGGTGGCCAGCACGGAATCTTCGATGGTCTGCGTGCGCGAACACTTGATGCGGCGGCCGTTCAACCAGGCGCCGATGCCGTACACGGCGGTAAACAGTTCTTCGCGATTCGGGTCGTACACCACGCCAATAACGGGCGTGTCTTCGGCAAGCGTTTCGGTGGCTGATACCGCCGTGCCCGCGTGCGCGATCAGCGCGATGGAAACGGCGTAGTGGGGAATGTCGTGCAGGAAGTTGGTGGTGCCATCAAGCGGGTCGATGTACCAGGTGGCGCTGCCTTGCGGCTTGCCGCCCGTCTCTTCGGCCACGATGCCGAACTTGGGCGTACGCTCGCGCAGTTCCTGAATAATGACGGCCTCGGCTTCGCGGTCCGCCTGCGAGACGAGATCGTTGCGCGCCTTGCGGTCGATCACGAGATCGGCGCGATGATGCGCGTAGGATTGCAAGATGGCCGCGCCGCCATGCGCTGCGGTAACTGCCGCATCGATCGCGGCGCACAGGTCGATGGGCTGGGCCAGTGAGCGGGGCTGATCATAGGTGTCCATGCAAACCAGTGTAAGCCCATGATTGCGTCAAATCTGCGGCAGCCGCGCGAAAGCCGGGCGCCGCGTGGCGTCCATCCAACGTCTGCGCGGCGGCCCGTCGATAATTCGCGTTTGTCACAACTCTGTCCATTCTTTCGAAAAACCCCATGTCCGCGCCTTACGTTCCCCTGACCCCCGCAGTGATCGAATTCGACGCCGACGGCAAGCTGTACAGCGCCGTGTACGGCGACGTCTATCACCCGCACCCCGGATCGGTGGGCCAGGCCGAACACGTGTTCCTGCGCGGTAACGGGCTGCCGGCGCGCTGGCGTGGACGCGACGCATTTACCGTTTGCGAGACCGGTTTCGGCCTGGGACTCAATTTTCTGGCGCTGTGGCACGCCTGGCGGCAAGATCCCCAGCGGCCTGCCGCGCTGCATGTGGTGTCGATAGAGGGGCATCCCTTTACCCGCGATGACCTTGCCGCCTTGTTGGCTCGCTACGCCGCCACGCCACTGGCCGAGTTGGCGCAGCGCCTGGTGGACCAATGGCCCGCGCTGCTGCCGGGGCTGCATCGGCTCGAATTCGAGAACGGCGCGGTGACGTTGACGCTGGGCTTTGGCGATGCCGAAGCAATTGCACCGCGCCTGTCGGCGCGCGTGGACGCTTTCTTCCTGGACGGCTTCGCGCCAGAGCGCAATCCGGGCATGTGGTCCGCGCCCTTGCTGCGGGATCTGGCACAACTGGCCGCGCCCGGCGCCACCGTAGCCACCTGGGCATGCACCGGCGAGCTGCGCCAGGCCCTGCAGGACGCGGGTTTTGACGTGCGGCGCACGCCCGGCTACGGCGGCAAATGGCATATGACCGAGGGCATCGCCCGCGCGCCGGGCCAGGTAGCCGCCGCCATCGCCGGGCCGGTCGCCGCCAAGCATGCCGTGGTGATCGGCGCAGGGCTGGCGGGGGCCGGCATCGCGCAGTCGCTGGCCGGGCGCGGTTGGCGTGTAACGGTGCTGGATGCGGCCCGGGCGCTGGGCAAGCCCGCGCATGCGGGCCATGTGGCCGCCGCCCTGACGCCCGTGGTGGCACGCGACGACAATGCACGCGCACGCCTGTCCCGCGCCGGAAGCCAACGCGCGCAGGCCCGCTGGCAAGGGCTGGGCGGCGATGCCGCGCCCCAGGTTTGCGGTACGGTCCAGGTTGAACGCGACGCCGGCAAATCCGCCGCGCTGGCCGGCACATTGCAAACCTTGGCATTCCCGCCCGATTGGGTGCGGGTGGTCGACCGTGACGAAGCCAGCGCCTTGGCCGGCCTGCCGGTGGCCCGGGGCGGCGTGTACTTCGGACAAGGCATGCTGGTTCAGCCCAACCGCCTTATCGATGCGTTGCTGCAAACGCCCGGCGTCGGCGTTGTGCCCGGCAACGGGGCCCGTGTCGAGGCGTCGGGGCAGGGCTGGCGTGTCTTGGACGCCCAGGGCAAAGAATTGGCGCAGGCGCAAACCGTCATCCTGGCCAACGCCTTTGGTGCGCAAGCGGTATTGAAGCAAAGCGGGTTGCTGGACCCTCTGCCGCGCGTGGCGCAGATGCACGCGCTGGCGGGCGAAGTCACGCTGGTGCCCGCTGCGGCGCTTGACGGTGGTCCGCGCTGCATTGTGGGGGGCGAAGGTTATCTGCTGCCGGATGTGGGTGCAGGTTGCGTGGTCGGCAGCACTTACGAACACGGCGCGGCCCAAGCCTTGGTCACCGAGCCGGGCCAGCGCACCACCTTGGCCAAGGCGGCGGGGCTGCTGGGCGGCCCCTTTCCGGGTTTTGCGGCCTTGGTGCCCGGGTCGCTGCCGGGGTGGGCGGGCTGGCGCGCCGTGTTGCCTGGGCGGCTGCCCGCCGTGGGGGAATTGCGGCATGCGCCCGGGCTGTGGATAGCCGTGGGCTATGCGTCGCGGGGCTTGTCGTGGTCGGCGCTGATGGGCGATGTGATCGCGGCACGCCTGAGCGGCGAGCCGGATGTGCTGGAAACCGATCTGGCCCAACTTATTTCACCAAGGTGAAAAAAAGTTCGGTCTCTGGCAGGGGCCGGAGCCAGGTGGCGTAGAATTGCGGTAATTGCCAGGATTTGGCGCCAAATAGACCGTAATGGGCCTGATGTTGGCGTTTCGGCGGCGCGCGGCTCTAGGCCGGGAGGCGTTGGCCGAGGGCTTTACGACCCCTTTTTAAGGATGAGAAACCCATCCAGAAGAGGGACCGAGTTTATTTCAAAGCTCAAATCCGTCAAAATAGCGTCTTTTGATGGTTTTTGGCTTAAGCCGGGGGATGCTCTGTGCCGCCCAAGTTCGACTTTGCCCATACTACCCAGCTCGACAACATCGAGCTGCTGACGTCCCGCCCCAGTCGTTTTGATTTCGACGCGGGCGATGGGTTGCACCTGGTAGTCGAGGCGCATGCGCCTGGTGTTTTTCGCCTGCGCTGCGGCGAGGCGAACCACCTGAACGATGACAAGCCCGGCGCGCGTGCGCGCGCCGTGGCCGAGATGCTGCTCGCGCGCCAAGAGGCCGTGGGCGAAGCCACCATTGCCCCGCGCGATGGCGGCGATGGCTGGCGCATCACCCAGGGCGACGTCGCCCTGGAGATCCAGTCCAACCCCGTGCGCGTTGCGATGTATCGCAACGACGAACGGGTATTCGAGTCGGAAGTCTCGGCGCATACGCCCGCGTTCGGGCATAACGCGCTGGACAAGGAAGACGACGCAGTCTGGACGGCGGGGTTCACCTTGCTGGCCGACGAGCGTGTCTTTGGCCTGGGCGAAACCCCGGGCGACTTGAACCGCCGCGAAGAATCTGTTGTCTCTGACGACCCCGAGCATCGCGCCTTGCCATTGGCATGGAGCCCGCGCGGCTGGGGCGTTTACGTCAACACGATGCGTCGCGTGGAACATGCCGTGGGCGTCGCGCCGGCGGATTCGGCCTACGTGCTGACCGTTGACGATGCCGTGCTGGACGTGTTCCTGTTCGCCGGCGAGCCCGCCGAAATCCTGAACCAATACACCGCGCTGACCGGCCGCGCCGGCCAGCCCGTGCTGTGGGCGATGGGCGCGTGGCTGACCCAGGCTGCCGGCGAAATGCCTACGCAGACGGTGGCCCTGGTGGCGCGCATGCGCGAAAACCAGATCCCGGTGGACGCCGTCACATTGGCGCAGCCGGTGGCGTGGGGCTTCCAGTCCGACAAGGCGGTTTTCGAATGGGACGCCCAGCGCTTCCCTGACGCCAAGCAGATGCTGGCGCTTTTCCATAAGCACAACGTGCATGTCGCGGCCTCCGGTTTCCCCGGCGTGCTCAAGAGCAGCCCGTTGTTCGAGGAACTGGAAGATCGCGGCTGGCTGCTGGCCAAGGAAGACGGCGCCGCGCAGGTGTTCGACGGCATCGCCGCCACCTCCGGTCAGCCCTTCGGCTTGCTGGACCTGACCTATCGCGACATCTACAACCTGTGGGTCGAGCGTCATCGCCAGCTGATCGACGACGGCCTGGACGCGCCCGCTTGCGACGCCCAGATCGCCATCCCCGATGGCGTGACGGCACGCAACGGCGAAACGGGCCCCGCGTTGCGCACGATGTACCCGCTGCTGGTGCGCCGCGCGTTGTTCGATGCCGTGGCCGGCCTGAAAGTGCCGCCCGAAGGCGTCGTGCCCAGCTCTGACCTGTTCCCCGCCGCGCAGCGCCTGCCGTGGCAGGTGGGGCCGCAGGCGGAAAACTCCTGGGATGGCCTGCGCCATACCTTGCGCACCGCCTTGTCGATCGGCGCCAGCGGCCTGCCCGTGCAGGTCCATGGCATTGGTTCGGCCTCGCGCGATCGCGCCGGCATGACGTCCGAACTGTATTTGCGCTGGTTGACCGTGGGTGTGTTCTCGGCCAACTTCTCGTTCCAGGGCGTGGAAGGCCTGATGCCTTGGGACTTCGACGAAGACACCCTGGCGCAAGCCCGCACCTGGATGCAATGGCGTTATCGCCTGGTTCCCTATGTGCTGGGCGCCATCGAGGATTCCGCCCGCACCGGTTTGCCGGTGCAGCGTTCCATGGCGCTGTCGTTTCCGAACGACCCGCACGCCCACGAATGGGATCTGCAATATCTGCTGGGCCCGGCCCTGCTGGTGGCGCCGGTTACCGAACCGGGCAAGCAGGTGCGCGTGTATCTGCCCAAGGGCGAAGCCTGGTGGGATCTGAACACCGGCCATCGCTACGAAGGCGGCACCACCTGGACGATCGACTGCGAGCTGGGCCAGTTCCCGGTTTTTGGCCGTGAAGGGCACATGCTCTGTCTGGGGCCCGCCGCGCAGCATACGGGCGAATTCAATTCGGCCCGTATCCTGGACGAAGTCTGGATGTTCGGCATGCCGGTGCACAACCCGGTTGTCATGCGCAACAAGATCCGCGTGATGCAGATGCAGGGCTCCAGCTACATCAAGGGGCTGGAAGGGCTGCGTATTTCGCCGTCCGAAGGCCTTGAGGTCAAGCGCCGGGGGGCGGAAGTCCGCATTTCGCGCGCACGCTGATATCGGCGCGGCCGGCTCCCCGGTCATCGTCATAAAAGGGGCAGTCAGGAAGGCTTTCCTTCCTGACTGCCCTTTACGCGTTTTGCCGTGTCCGTATCGCGACCCTTCCTGCGGTGACGCGGGCCAATGAATCGCGGGCGCGCTACGGCGCGTCATATTACTTATAGTTATTAAAAATGAAAAAAACGGTCGTTCTCTTCAGAAGAGAAAAGATACAAAATCGCTTGCCATGATTCACATCGAGAACCTATCCAAGACCTATGCCACGCCGCATGGACAATTCCAGGCGCTGCGAGGCATCAATCTGCACATTGAGCAGGGCGAGGTCTTCGGCATCATCGGCCCCAGCGGGGCCGGTAAAAGCACGCTGGTCCAGTGCATCAACCTGCTTGAGCGCCCGAACGAAGGCACGATTGCCATCGGCGGGCAGCAACTTACCGGACTGAACGAGGCGCAGCTGCGTGGCCAGCGCCGTCGTATCGGCATGGTGTTCCAGGGCTTTAACCTGCTGTCGCGCCGCACGGTGTACGGCAACGTTGCGCTGCCGCTGGAAATCGCCGGCGTGGCCAAGGCCGAGATCCCGGCGCGCGTCGAGCGCTTGTTGGCGCTGGTGGGCCTGGAGCATCTGCGTGACCGTTATCCCAGCCAGATCAGCGGCGGTCAGAAGCAGCGCGTCGGTATCGCGCGCGCCTTGGCCAATAACCCCGACGTGCTGCTCAGCGATGAAGCCACGTCCGCGCTGGACCCGGAAACCACGCACAACATCCTGGCGCTGCTGCGCGACATCAACCGCAAGACGGGCGTGACGGTCGTGATGATCACGCACCAGATGGAAGTAGTGCGCGAAGTGTGCGACCGGGTGGCCGTGCTGTCGCAAGGTGAAGTGGTGGAAATCGGCAGCACGCGCGAAGTGTTCGCGCAGCCGCGCCATGACGTCACGCGCGGCATGGTGTCGGCCGCTACCGCGTCCGACCTGACCGACGCCACCTTGGCCGCCGTGAAAGAACGCATCGCCGCGCTGGCCGCCGCGCAGCCCGGCCAGGCCGTGCGCTTGTTGCGCCTGTCTCTGACCGGCACGGATTCGTCGGGCTCGTTCCTGACCGATCTATCCAAGCAGTTTTCGCTGGACGTGGGCCTGGTGCAGGCCCGCGTTGAAGACATCCAGGGTGTGGCCGTGGGCACGATGTTCGTGCTGGCCCAAGGCACGCCCGCCGCGGTCAAGGACGCGATTGCCGCGTTGACCGCCCGTGACATTACCGTTGAAGAAATAGCTCATGAGTCCGCAACTGATCGACCTGCTTATTACGTCGCTGCTTGACACCTTGTTGATGGTGGGCGTGGCCAGCGCGATAGCGGTGGTCATCGGCATTCCGCTGGGCGTCACGCTGACCGTCACCGCGCGCGGCAACATGCTGGAGAACCAGCCGGTGAACCACGTGTTGGGCGCCATCATCAACGCCACGCGTTCGGTGCCCTTTGTGATCCTGATGGTCGCCATCATTCCGTTCACGCGGCTGGTGGCGCAGACGTCCATCGGCACCACGGCCGCGATCGTGCCGCTGTCGGTGGCCGCGATTCCGTTCATGGCCCGCATCGCTGAAAACGCCATGCGCGAAGTGGACCCGGGCCTGATCACGGCGGCGCGCGCCATGGGCGCATCGCCGATGCAGATCATCCTGAAGGTGCTGCTGCCCGAGGCCTTGCCCGGCCTGATCGCCGCCACCATCGTCACCGTGGTCAGCCTGATCGGCTATTCGGCAATGGCCGGCGCCATTGGTGGCGGTGGCCTGGGCGACCTGGCCATTCGCTACGGCTACCAGCGTTTTCAATCAGACGTCATGGCCGCGGTCGTGATCGTGCTGATCGTGTTGGTGCAGGCGATTCAAAGCCTGGGCGACCGTTTCGTGCGCCGCATGTCGCATCGCTGAACGCGACATCGCTTCACTCTTGCTTCAATCTTCTTTCTACTTCCGTTACTCGGGATATCGCAACATGAGCATCAAGGTTTTGAAGTCGCTGGCTGCATTCGCGCTTGGCGCCGCCGTATTCGCCCAGCCCGCGCTGGCACAGGACAAGCCGTTGAAGGTTGGCGTCACCGCCGGCCCGCACGCGCAGATCTTTGATGTGGTCAAGGCCGAAGCCGCCAAGCAAGGGCTGAACATCCAGATCATCGAATTCACCGACTACGTGCAGCCCAACGTGGCACTGGCCGCGGGCGACCTGGATGTGAACAGCTACCAGCATCAGCCCTATCTGGACAACGCCAACGCCGACCGCGGCTACAAGCTGGTCAGCATCGCCAAGACGGTAATTTTCCCGATCGGCATCTACAGCAAGAAGATCAAGTCGCTGGCCGAACTGAAAGACGGCGCGCGCATTGCGCTGCCGAACGACCCGACCAACGGTGGTCGTGCCCTGTTGCTGCTGCAAGCCAATGGCTTGATCAAGCTGCGTCCGGAAGCGGGCCTGAAGGCGACCCCGATCGACGTCGTGGAAAACAAGAAGAAGCTGCGCTTCATCGAACTGGACGCCGCCCAATTGCCGCGTTCGCTGGACGACACCGACGCGTCGGCCATCAACACCAACTTCGCGCTGGAAGCCGGCCTGAACCCGACCAAGGACGCCATCGCCCAGGAATCGCCGGATTCGCCCTACGCCAACGTGCTGGTCGTGCGTGAGAAGGACAAGGACCGCGCCGAATTCGCCAAGCTGATCAGCATCTATCACAGCCCGGCCGTGAAGCAGTTCATTGAGACCAAGTACAAGGGCGCCGTGGTGGCCGCCTGGTAATCCAGGACGCCGCACCGCTCGAAAACGGCCGCCGCAAGCGGCCGTTTTTTATGGACGCACGGACGGCTTGAGCGGAACGGGGCGTCATTATTTTGACAAGTCCGAAGAAATCCGCCATAATTTCTGGCTTCGGTCGGGCTGATAGCTCAGTCGGTAGAGCAGCGGACTTTTAATCCGTTGGTCGCGAGTTCGAGTCTCGCTCAGCCCACCACAGAACACCGCAAGACCCGCAATGAAAAAAACGCCGCTATCACTAGCGGCGTTTTTTTTTGCGGCGTTTTTTTTGCGGCGTTTTTTTTCATCTGCGGGTCGGAGGCGCTTCGCGGAACCTCCCGGGGGGATTGCTTGGATCTGCCTTTACGAACGGACGGCAAGAACGGGGCGACCAAGAATGGGGTGACCAATAACGGGTGACCAATAACGGGTGACCAATAACGGCGCCCAAGAAGGGCATCCAGGACCGCCGGCCAAGACCGGCATCCAGGACCGCCGCGCAAAGCCGGCGTCCAAGGCGGCATCCAAGAACGGGCTCGATGAGCCCGCTCCCGGACTTTCCTTCTTAGAACCGAACCGCCAACTTCAGCACACCCGACTGCTGGCGGTTGCCGCCGCCGAACTGCGCGTCGTAGGCCACGCCCGCCGTGGTGTTCCGGGCGATGGCCATTTCAGCGCCCAAGCCCACCACTGCCGCGTCACGCGCGATGGGAACGCCTGTCACCGAGAACGTGCTGCCGCCTTCAAACGCCAATTCCTGCTTGGGGCTCACATCGCCCATCGCATGGCGCCAGCCCAGCGTTGCGGTCAGTCGACCCGGCGCGCGGTTGGATGCGAAATCCCACGAACCGCGCAGGCCCAGCGTGGTGCTGGTCACGTCGTCCGTGTTGCCCGAACCGTGCAATGCCGCCGTGCCGCCCGTCTCCTTGAAATCACGCGTGCGCAGCTGGTTCCACGCCAAGCCGGCGTAGGGCTCGATGCTGGTCGTGTCGCTCATCGGCAGCTTGTAGCCCAGTTCGGTGAACAGCTGCGTCGACGACGCGTGGTAAGACGATTCCAGTCGTTGATTCAGGCTGCCGGCCGCCACGTTGCGCTTGGCGTCGATGTCGTGCCACGTGTACGCAGCACCCGCCATGAACCGGATGGCGCCCGGGCCTGCGCTGAAATTGCGTCCGCCGAACAACGATGCCGTGTAGCTGTCGACGTTCGTGCGCGACGATACGTCAGCCATCGAGTTGTGGCTGCCGATGTAGCCCAGCGCGCCGCCCATCC
The DNA here is from genome assembly GCF_059760425.1 of Achromobacter sp. RT286_PF. NCBI lineage: Bacteria > Pseudomonadati > Pseudomonadota > Betaproteobacteria > Burkholderiales > Alcaligenaceae > Achromobacter > Achromobacter sp. RT286_PF. The sequence goes on along the minus strand of NZ_JCBAMR010000022.1, from coordinate 41,396 downwards.
GCCATCCATTGCCCACCTCGCCATCGGCGCCGAAGAAGACGCCGCCGGCCGACTGGTTGACGCTGGACGCGTTGCCGTCACCCTTGAACGTGCTCCAGTTGCCGAACGCCTGCGCCCATACGGGGTACGCACCGCTTTGCGGTAGCGCGTTGGACGAGGGTGATCCCAGTTGCGCCGTGGGCCGGCCCGCCATCGCGGGTGCGTCAAGGTTGGCGCGCAGGTGCGAAAGGGGCAGGGTGCGCACGGCATCCGACTGGCTTTGCAGGATGCTGGTGGTGCTGGCGTACGCTTCGCCCGACAGCATCGCCAGGGCCGCTCGCGCTTGGCCCGGCGTCATGGCCAGCACCGCGTTGGTTACCTGGCTGGCGGCCGTGGCTTTGCCGGGTGTGCTGCCGCTGGCGACGACCGTGGAACCGGGGGTAGTCGGCGTGGCGCCGTTGCCGGTGGCAGGGGGCGTCGTCGATGCGGAGGGGGTGGAGGTGGAGGCCGAAGTGCCGCCGGTTGCGGTCGACGCGTTGCCGGTGGACGTCGAGCCGGTGCCTGCCGACGCCGATCCATTACCCGTGGACGTTGATCCATTGCCTGCCGGCGCCGAGCCATTACCGGTGGACGTCGAACCGTTCCCCGCAGGCGCCGAACCATTGCCTGCCGGCGTCGAACCACTACCCGTGGATGTCGACCCACCGCCTGCTGGCGCCGAACCATTACCGGTGGACGCCGACCCGCCGCCTGCCGGCGTCGAGCCATTACCCGCCGACGCGGATCCGTTGCCGCCCGCGGCCGGTGCTTCCTGGTCCAGTGCGCCGCCCACGCTGTTTTCGTTGCCCGTGTTGCCCACGCTGCCGATCGGCACGTCGTTGCGCGTCAGCGTCATGAAGGCGTTCTTGGCGTCGTAGCTCAGGGTGGGCGTCAGGAACGCATAGCCGCTGGACGCGCCCGTGAACCGGCCCTGGATGCCGCCATCCGCCGTCAGGATGTTGTACGTTGTGCGCGGCGCGTAGTTGCCGTCCGGGCCCACATGCGCGACGCTGCCGTCCAGGTAGGCAACGCCGGTGACGTGGATGCGGTCGCTGGCGCTGCTGGCCGGGTCGGCGTGCACGCGATAGATCGTGTCCTGGCCAAAGTTCAGGTTGCCGTTGATGGTCAGCGTGCCGATGGGCGATCCATCATTGCCCGGCGACACCACGGCGGTCGGGTAAAGCGTGGTGCTGCCCAATTGGCCCACCCCGGCCAGCACGACTTCGCGGCCGATATCCACGGGGCCGTTCAACTTGCCGTCGATTTCCAGCGCACCGTCCGCGATCAGGATGGGGCCGGTCAGGCCGCTGCTGTCGGCGGTCAGGATGACCGAGCCCGGGCCGGTCTTGACGAAGCCCTGTGTGCCCTGCAAGGGGTTGTCGATAATGTCGACGAACTGGCCCGAGGCATAGGTGCCATCGCCCACGACGATCGCCGGCGGGTTGCCGCCGTTGCCCACCAGCGTGATGGGCGCGCCTTGCAGGCGGTAGCGGTCGGTGGCGAACTGAATGCCGGACACGCGGACAGGGCCCGCGCCGCCGTCCACGGTAACCGTGCCGGCCGCGCCCGTGAAAATCGCGTAGCCGCCATCCGGCAGGGCGCCCGTGGCGTTGCCGGGGCTGTTCCAGTTTGTGCTTGCGGCGCTCCAGGTGCCGTTGCCGCCACCCGCGCGCGTGGCGGATGCCGCGCCGTTGCCGTTCCACAGATTGGTCGTGCTGGGGCCCAGGATAAGGTTGATCTGCTTATCGCCCGTCAACGACTGAATGGTGGCCCCGGGTGCCGAGTCGCCGGTGACGCTGCCCAGCGTCAGCCCGTTGCCCGACAAGCTGCCGCCGTACGACAGGATGCGGTAATAGCCCGCGTTCACGCCCAAGGTATTCACCGTGACGTTCAGCGTCGTGTTGTTGATGGCGGCGTCGCCACGGACCGTGATGTTGTCGCCCGTGCCGGGTTGAGTGATGGGCAGGCCCGCGTAGCCGGTCTCGAAGGCAAACACGCTGTTGTTCATCGACAGGTTGCCGTTGACGACCAGGTTGCCGTTGGAAACGCCCGTTGGCGTGCCGACTTCGTAGCCGGGAGCAACCCGCGCGCCGGAGACGTTCAAGTCACCATTGACGGTGCCGAAGCCCGCCACCGTGCCATTCGATGATGCGTTGACGTTGCCGCCCAGCGTGACGCCCGCGCCACCGCCATTGCCACCGATAACCAGCGTACCGCCGTTGACGTCCACGCCCCCGGCGTAATTGGCCGACCCGTCGAACACTTGCGTATTACCGGGCGAAACCGTCAAGTCGGCGGCCATGACGCCGCCGCAGTAAGTTGTACCCAGCGCCAGCGTCGCCGTCAGCCACTTCTTCGTGCCGTATATCAAAACTGCGTCCTTTGTCTCGATTAATAATCCACGGCACAAACATTGCTGGACTGTTTTAAACGTATTTCTACGTAACAGGCCAATATGTGTGGACCGAATGGGTTAACGAAAAAAAGGACGCAATTTATACCAGTTCTTTTATATAACAAAACGCCTGCAAACAGATACCATCCATTCTGAAATAGCAGGCGCGGCGGATACCAACCGCAGTATTAATAAATGGCCGGCAGATACCATCCTGTTATATAAAATGCGAAGTTTGAAACACTAATTATTATTGAACGACAAAACAAAACGCGGCGATCAGTATCTCCATGTCATATGCAGTGACCCCGCGTTTTCACGGTTACCACCGCCGAACTGGCCACTGTAGGTCAAACCAATCGTCGCGTTTTTGGTGACGGCGGTTTCGACGCCCAACTCGGCCAGCGCGGCATTGCGTGCGATGGGCGCGCCAGCCACGGTAAAGGCTTGTCCGCCATCAAAAGACATCACGGATTGGGGCTGCACATCGCCAAAAGCATGTCGCCACCCCAACGTCGCCTGGAGGCGGCCTTCGGTTTGGCCCACCGTAAAGTTCGTCAGTGCGCGCAAGCCCAGCGTGCTGCTGGTCTGCGTGGTGCTGTCGCTTTCCCCGCGCAGCGCGGCTGAACCGCCTGATTCCGAGAAGCCGCGGGTGCGCGTGTCGCTCCATGCCAGGCCGGCAAAGGGCTCGATGCCGACGTGTTCCGAAACGGGCAGGGCGTAGCCCAGTTCCGTGAACAATTGCGTCGTGCTGGCGCCATAATCGGCCGTCAGCTTTTGCGAAGCACCTGCCACGCTGGCGTGACGTTCGGTGGATATGTCGTGCCAGGTGTACGACGTGCCCAGCATCAGATTCAACTTGCCCGGCCCCATCTCAAACACTTTGCCGCCGAACACGGCCGCGCTGTACCCGGCGACGTCGGCTTTGGACGAGCGGTCGTCAACGCGTATGTCGGCGTCGGTAAAGCCCAGCGCGCCTCCCAGGCGCCAGCCGCCGCCCAGGGCATGGTCCACGCCGGCGAAGACGCCGCCTGTCTTCTGGCGGACTTGGCCGGCATCGCTGTTGCCTTTCAAGGTTTGCCAGTTGCCGATCACTTCGGCCCAGGCGGGCTGCGCGTTTGACGAAGGCAAGGCGGACGCTAAGGGCGTGCCGCCGGCTTGCGCGGTGGGGGCGCCCGGCCGCATGCCGGCGCCCATATTGGCGCGCAGATAGGCCAGCGGCACGGTGCGCACCGTGTTGTTAAAGCCGGTCAGGCTGGAGGTCACGCTGGCGTGCGCTTCGCCGGACAGGCTGTTGAACGCGGCGCTGGTGGCGCCTTGCGGCAGCGTCAGGATGTAGTCGTGCAGCGGGTTGCCGGCGGGCAGGCTGTCCAGCGCGTTGGCCACGGCGCGTTGGTTGCCGCTTTGCGCCGCGTCGGCGAAGGCGATGGGGCGGGTCGGCGTTTCCGGGGTGCCGGGCGTACCCGGGTCCACGGGCACCTGCTTGCGGCCAAGCTGCATCACGACGTTCTGGGCGTCGTAATGCAACGCCGGGTCCAGAAAAGCGTAGTTGGACGACAAGGAGTCGAACCGCCCGTTGATCGTGCCGGCGCTAAGAATGGTGTATTCGCGCTGCGTCTGGAACCCGCCATCCGGGCCGATATGGACGGCGGACCCCGCCAGATTCGCCGTGCCGCTGACCACTACGCGGCTGCTTGCCGACGATTGCGAATCCGCCATCACCTGGTAGACCGATCCTGGCGAGAATGTCAGGTCGCCCGCTACGGTCAGCGCGCCGCCAAGCTTGCCGGGCGACAGGATGGCGCCGCTTTGCAGCGTGGTCGTGCCAACCTGGCCAACCCCGCGCAATGACGCGCCGCCTGCTACGTTCAACGTGCCGCCCAGGATGCCGTTCACCGTCAGGGCGCCGCCTTGCACATGGGTCTGCCCGCTGAAGGCGCTGGAATCGCCCGTGAAGATGGTCGTGCCCGCCAGCACGTCGATCGTGCCCATTCCCGGTGACAAGGAATTGATTGCGGGGGCAAAGACATAATCCGTGCCGGTGTGGTTGAAGACCAGCTTGCCGGTCCCATTGCCAAAGCGCACGCCCAGCGCTGCCTGCACCACGCCGGGAGCCGTGGCGGCATCGCCGGCGGCGGCGCCGATATTCAGGGTGCCGGTCGAGCCGGTAGCGTCACCGATCCGGACGCGGTTAGCCGTTTCCAGCATGGCGCCATTGGACAGGCTGACGGTGCCATTGCCGTAATAGCCCACCAGGAATGCGCTGTTCGTTCTGACTTTGGTTTGCGGGCCGTCGGCGACGACGGTGCCCTCGCTTGCCGCGCTGTATCCCGCCACGATCTGGAACGTGTCGACCAGCGCGCCGTCCGTTGCCGTCAGTTCGCCTTTCGATCCTGCATCCATGCCGATGGCGACCATATCGTTCACCGACGAGAACCGGCTGCCAACGCCGGACACCGCCAGTTTGCCGACACCGCCGGCATATGAGCCCAAATAGGTTCGGGTGGCCGATGTGGCCGACGCGCCGCCGGTGATGGTGACGGTGCCCGTGCCGCGCGCGCCGATCGTCATGCCGCCGCTGGTCTGTAATGAGGCCCCGGCGCCGAGGATTTCGACGGTACCCACCGAGCCGGCGCTATTGGCGACCAGCAAGGAGGAACCCTGCGCCGTGCCGTGATCCGAAATTCGCAACACGCTGGCGCCGCTGTCGCTGACGGTAATCTGCCCCGCCTGCAACGCGCTGCCCACGCCCGAAATATTCAGCGTGCCGTGGGACGTGGCGTGCGCGCCCAGCGACACGGTGTTGGCCGTGACGGCTTTGCCGCCCGCGGTAATGTTCAACGTGCCCGCGCCATATAAACCGAGGGTTAAAAAGGTGGCGTTCCATTGCGAACCGGTGCCGCTGATGGTGGCCGAACCAGATTCCAGCTCGGACGTGCCGGCCGTAAAGCCATTATTCGAATTGCCCACGATGGCACTGTCGCTGGTTAACGTCCCGCCATTTATCAACGTCAACGATGGGCCGCCGATTGCGCCCAGAAACAATATGCCCGCCTGTCCGGCGCTGTTGTTGATAACCGGTGCGTTGGGCGCCACGCTATTGATGAATAAATAACCGGCGGCACCAGGAAGCGTCGCGGTGGACCAGTTTTGCGCGTCTTGCCAATCGCTGTTCTGCGTGCCGGTCCACGTGATGTTCTGGGCCAGCGCGGGCGTCGCGGCCAGCAGGCTCAACGACCACGCGCCGCTCAGGCCAAGTGATTGCAGGGCAAGACAAATCGCCCGTTTTTTCATTTCGTAGGAAGGCATTTTTGCTTTTCGGTAATGAGATGGGCGACGGCAAAACGGCGCACGCTTAATACTGGGTACTAAACGCGGGATGGCCATTTCACAGACGAAGGGAAAGCGGACGGGCCGGCACGTTCGATAATGTCGACAAAAAACAAAAACGCGTCAGGCGTGCAGCTTTTAATAATCAGCCCAACAGTGTTTTGCAACGTGCGCAGGCGATCTTACGGATAGCTGACAGCTTCAAAGCCCTAAGGAAGGCCGATATAAGCGTCCATATATCCCAATGCCATGCGTCCCTGGAATACGCGTTGCGTCAGGATGGCGTGCGCGCCGATGCGCCCGACAGCAAGTGCAGGCTCAGGCCGCAACTGCGTGCCCGTTCGGACAGCGCTTCGCTTTGCGTCAATGCCCGCCGGCTTTCTTCCAGCAGCACGTCCAGCTGTTCTTCCAGCGTGGCCGCCATGACCCAGGCGCGTTCCGAAAAGCGTTCCGAGAATTGGTCGACGCAGCGCTTGCAGATGGCTGCACCGTTTTTTTCCAGCAACGGCGCGCCCTGGGCCAGCGTTGAATGGCAAAAAATACAGGCAAGGGCGCGATTCATTTTGGCGGGCGGCTCGTTGTGGTGGGGGGCAAGGCGCGGTGTGGATAACGGCGCCTACGCCTTTAACAACGGCCACAGGCCGGCAAGTCTTAAACCGGAAAACGGCTTAGGGAAAAAATACTCATACAAATGGATGGGGTGGCGGGGCAATATCGGCCATTTGCATGAGGCGGCGGTCATCGCCTCAGTGCGCGTGGGCGTGACGTAACGCAACCGCCTGCGGCGTGACGTCGATAATGGTTTCAGCCGGCACCTTGAAAAACGCGGCCGTAGCGGCCAGACGCTCGGCCTGGTCTTCCAGCGACGACGCGGCAGCGGCGGCTTGCTCGACCAAGGCGGCGTTTTGCTGCGTCACGTCGTCCATTTGCGTAACCGCGCGGTTGATCTGGTCGATACCTTGCGATTGCTCCGTCGACGCTTCCGTGATTTCCGCCATGATCTGCGTAACGCGCTGCACGGACGACACGATTTCCTGCATGGTCTCGCCCGCCTGGCGCACCTGTTCGGCGCCGCTGTCCACGTTGGTGGTGGACTGTTCGATCAAGTCCTTGACCTCGCGCGCCGCTTGCGCGCTGCGTTGCGCCAGCGACCGCACCTCGCCCGCCACTACCGCAAAGCCCTTGCCTTGCTCGCCGGCCCGGGCCGCTTCCACGGCAGCGTTCAGCGCCAGGATATTGGTCTGGAACGCGATGCCGTCGATGACCGAAACGATCTCGGCGATGCGGCGCGAGCTATCCGAAATGCGCGACATGGTTTCCACCACCTGGTGCACCGCTTCGCCGCCGCGCATTGCCACCCCGCGGCTTTCCGCCGCCAGCGCGTTGGCCTGGTGGGCGTGTTCGGTGTTCTGCTTGACCGCCGTGGCCAGCTCTTCCATGCTGGCGGCCGTTTCTTCCAGCGACGCAGCCTGCTCTTCCGTGCGGGAAGACAAATTGGTATTGCCCGACGCGATCTCGGCCGCGCCCGTGTTGATCTCGTTCACGCTGCGGCGCACTTCAGCCACGGTGCGCGTCAGGCTTTCCTGCATGCGCTTCAGGGCCGAGAACAACACGCCGATCTCGTTGTCGGCCCCGGTGTGGACGCGCTGCGTCAGGTCGCCCGAGGCGATGCGGTCAAAGTGCACCGCGGCCTCTTTCAACGGCGACAGCACCTGGCGGCTGATGAAGCGCCAGCAACCGATGGCAAGAATCAACGCCAGGCTCAACATGACGATGGCGGCGGTTTCGGCTTGCAGATAGCGGCGGTCCGACGCGTCGTTGATCTCCACGGCGCGCCGCTCGGTGTGGGACAGGATGGCGCCAAGCCGTTCTTCGAATCGCGCGTCCGCAACGCGGGCCTCGGCCACCGCCGCGACGTAGCCTTCGGCGGATTGCTTTTGCAGCGCGTCGCCCAGCGCGTCGATGCTGCGGACATAGGCGTCGAATACGCCGTCCATGTCCGCCGTCATTTTGCGGGCGGCGTCCGTCAGCTTGGGCACCGTCTGGAATACGGCATAGCGTTTGCGCGCGCTGGCCAGGGACTTGCCCGCCTGCTCGACGCTGGCCTGCGCCTGGGCGGTGCGTCCGGCCTGCACGTCCAGATAGGCGGCCACCAGCGTGATGCGGGTGCGCAATAGCAGGACTTGCGTCTCGTAAAGCGGGCGGGTCTGCTCGGTAGACACCAGATTGAGGTTGTCGACCGCTTCATCGGCCACCTTGGCGAATGACCAGCCCATGCCGGTGGCGGCGGCCAGCGCCAGGACGAACAGCGTAAGGACGGACAACAGCCCGGTCCGAATTTTCAGGTTCTTAAACATGCGCGAGACTCCAGCAAGGGCGGTCGGCGCAAAGCCGCCGCCAAGATCAAGTGATAAACCCGCGTCGACTGTAAATTTAGATTACAACTTTAACAATTGATCATTTCTCAGCGCCCCGTTGTCGTTTCGGCAACGCAGCTGGCGGCGGCGCGCCCGTGCCTAGAACAACCCTTCGGTGTCGCTGCGCAGATACCGCAAAAACCGCTGGGCCGCGTCGGGCAGCGGGCGCGATACGTGGGTCTGGATCTGGATCTGGCCGCCGTTCAGCAGCGCGTCTTGAACGGGCCGGCAAACCAATGTGCCGGCCGTCAGCTGGGCGGCGGCGGTCAAGCGGGCGCACAAGGTCACCGCGTTGCCCGTCAGCACATAGTGGTAGACCGCATCGGGGTGGTTGGAGGTGAAAGCGGGCGACAGGGTGGTGTTGTACAGGCTTGAGGCCATGTCCAGCAGCCGGCGCAACGCGCTGCCGCCTTCGGGCAGCGCCAGCGGATAGGCCGACAGCTGCGTCAAATGCAGCGAGCCATGGGCGGCCAGCGGATGGCCGGGGCGCATCACGGCCACGATCTCGGCCGGCCGCGCACAGATGACGGCAATGTCCTTTTCGGCCGCGTGGCTGTACGTGACGCCGATGTCGGCCTGGGCCGAGCGCACTCTTTCAGTGACCAGCCCGGCGTCCAGCACGGTCAGGTTAAAGCGCACCGACGGATGCTCCGTCTGGAACGCCGCGAATTTGGGCGGCAGCGCGCGCGCCGCAATGCCATGGGCGCCGGCGATCTTCACGGTTTGGGTGTATCGCCCATTCTGGCCGCCGATTTCGGCATACGTGCGTGCGGCATCGGCTTCCACGCGCCGTGCATGGTCCGCCAGGATGCGGCCCACCTCGGTCACGCGCATGCCTTTGGGATGGCGTTCAAACAGCTGGTTTTGCAGGCGCTGTTCCAGCCCCGCGATTTGCCGGCTGACCGCCGAGCTGACAACGTTCAGCCGCGCGGCGGCGCCATTGACGGACCCGGTGTCGACGACGGTAAGAAAATAACGAAGCGCGGTGCTATCGAAGTGGAATCGCTTCATTGACGTGGATGCCGTAAATCTCAATGTCGAGTCCAAGCGGTTGGCAGCCGCAAAAATGGCGCGCGGGGCGGATGGCATCGGAAACGGCCGTCGCACGCAAGTCCTGGCGGGCAGGGACCAGCGGAAGTGCCAAAGACGGAATTTATGCCAGCAACGCCTTTTGCCACAATCGCAAAATAATCAATATTGCATTCGAATTTCGGCAACCTCGGCGTTTTTGTGCAGCGCCGGAAATGCAAAACGCGCCCGAAGGCGCGCAGGTACTACCGCGACACACACAAATTCAATCCACGACGAATCCACTGGGGCCGCTGTGGCCAAGCAGTTCTCGCGCGCATTGCATGGCTTCGGCGCTGGTGGCCACCGCCAGGAACGGCATGCCGAACGCGCGCGCCATTTTCTCGCCGCGTTGGCGGATGCGGTTCAGCGCATCAGGTTCCCGTTCAACCGCAATAAAGGCGCGGCAACGTGCTTTCAAGCGCTGCATATTGCGCGTCTGCCAATCGATCATCGCCTTGCGGTCGTCGTGGCCGGCTTCCATACGCATGTCTGGCATGACCATGACGAAGCTTTGCGGGTTGTCCACCAGCATTTCCATCTCGCGTATCCAGCCGGCCGAATAACCGTCGGGGGCGCCGCCGTGTTTGGCGGTCACGATGGGAAAGCGCGATAGATCATGAAAGAAAAAATGATCGCGGTTCATTCGAATTCTCCTTGGGCGAGCGGCGCGGCGGCTTTGCAGCCGCAACTGCCGTAGAGCACCAGGCTGTAGGAGTCCAGCAGGAAACCGCTGCGCTTGGCGATCTTGCGCACCAGTTGCGCCATGGCGGGATCGCTGGATTCCAGGATCTGTCCGCAGTGCTTGCAGACCAGATGGTCGTGGTGCCCTTTGTCGTTGAGCTCGAACACGGTGGTGTGCGCGTCGAGCTGAGTGCGTTTGAGCAGGCCGGCGTCTTCAAGTTGCGTGATCACGCGATACACCGTGGCCAGGCCGATGCTGCTGCGGTCCGAGATCAGATTGCGGTAGATGTCGGCCGCGCTCATGTGTTGATCGGCGTGCTGATAAAACAGATCAAGAATCTTCAGACGCGGGAAGGTGGCTTTAATGCCGGCGTCGCGCAGCCGCGTAGTGTCCATCGTTTTCTCCTTCGGGGGGCTGATGCCCGACTGATGAGAATGATGTACATTTTCAACTTCGCCCGCTAACGGGAACCCGTCAACCTGTAGCTCAAAGTTGCCAACCATGCTTCACATGGCCATCGCCAACGCGCGCCCCGATACGCTGCTGACATCGTTCAGCGTGCAAGGGCGGCGCGAGTCCAAGGGCATCGCCGTGCCCTTGCACGTGCATGACGAAGGCATGCTGACGCTGGTGCATGAAGGCCTGGTGGTGGTTCAGGCCGGCTCGCAGGTCTGGACGGTGATGCCGGGCAGCCTGGGCTGGATTCCCCCCGGCACGCCGCACGGCGCCCGCTGGTTCGGCGATGCCCGCGGCACGTTCCTCTACGTGCGGCCCGACGTCTGCCACCGGTTGCCGGCGCACTGCCGGTCATGGCCGTCATCCAAACTTATCGAAGCCCTGGTTGACCGGTTCAGCGGCAGCCAGCCGGGCGAAATTTCCGGCGCCTACCAGGCTCAGCTGTTTGACGTGCTGTTGCACGAACTGGACTCGCGCGCGCATACGCCGCAACTGCTGCCGATGCCCGTTGACCCGCGTCTGCAAGACCTGGCCAACACGCTGCTGGATACGCCTGACGACATGGCAGGCATCGATGAATGGGCGCAGCGGCTGAACATGTCGTCACGCACCTTGATGCGCAGATTCCGGCAAGAGACCGGCGTCACGCTGGGGCAGTGGCGGCAGCAGGCGCGCTTGCTGCGCGCACTTGAAATGCTGTGCCGGGGCGGCTCGGTAACGCAGGCGGCCTTGTCGGTGGGCTACGAAAGCACCAGCGCCTTCATCGGCAGTTTCCGGGCGGCTTTCGGCATGACGCCCACGCGTTATCTGGCGGGGCTGCAACCGCATTGACCGTGCGACGGGCGCTTGGCTACGCCGCGGCCGGTTGATCCGGGTGCATCGGGCCTTGCGGGTCGTTTTCCGCATCGGGGCGGGGCGCAACGGGCGCCAGCCCCAGGCCTGCGCGCAGGCGCTGGCAGTCCGGGTTCGGCGACCCATCGGGCATCCAGATATCGAATTCCCGGCAGGGCGTGGGGCGGTCTTCGTAGATGGCGCAGTGGATGCCGGGCTTGCCCAGTTCGCCACGCAGTGAAATGCAGCGGCCGCCTCCCATTTCGGTGCCCTTCATGCAGGCGCGCAGCGGGCTCATCTGCGTGACCAATTCCACCGGCACGTGGCCACCGTTTTCGCCCGCCAGCTCGCCGCAATAGAATGACACCCGAAAGTGCGAGCAACAGGCGCCGCAGTCCAGGCAAGGGTTGGCATCGGCCTTGTCACCGGCCAGGAGGGCGGGCGACACGAACGTCAGAACAGCGGTCTCTAGCAGCGACATGAGAGAGAGGGGAGAAGTTTGGCAAGCCTGCCCGACCCCGGGATGGACGCAAAACGGGCTTGCTGTTGGTGCAAGCCCGTTTGGGATCCGGGGCGCGCGCGGACAGGGCCGGCACGGGATCAGCGCGCAAATAGTAGCTGGATTCAGACTGCGGCTGCTACGACTTTTTTCGGGGACGTTGCTGCGTTAGCATCGATACCTGACCGCAGCCTGGAGCTTTGCCTTGAACGCCAAAAACGACTTCCCCGACGGCCTTGCCCGTTGCGGCTGGGTGGATACATCCGCCGAATACATGGCCTATCACGACACCGAGTGGGGGCGCCCGCAAGGGGATGATCGCGCGCTGTTCGAACAGCTTTGCCTTGAAGGATTTCAGTCCGGCCTCAGCTGGCGCACCATCCTGAACAAGCGCGCGGCGTTTCGTCGCGCCTTCGCCGAGTTCGACCCCGCCCGCGTCGCGAAGTTTGGCGAGAAAGACATCCAGGCGCTGTTGGCCGATGCCGGCATCGTGCGCCATCGGGGCAAGATTGAAGCCGTGATCAACAACGCGGCGCGCGCGTTGGAAATGATCGATCGGGAAGGGTCCCTGGCCGCGTTCTTCTGGCGCTTTGAAGCGCCCGACGGGTCGCCATCGACGCTGGGCGCGTCAACGTCAGAGCAATCCATCGCGCTGTCCAAGGCATTGAAAAAGCTGGGCTGGAAGTTCGTCGGGCCCACCACTGTCTACGCCTTCATGCAATCGGTGGGCATGGTCAACGACCACACCCCCGACTGCCATTGCCATGCGCCCAGCGACAAGGCGCGCAAGGGGTTCCTGCGCCCGCGCTGATCAGCGCGTGGCGCGTAGATCAGCGCTTGGCGGCGTCCACCGGCGTGGCCGCCGTTTCGGGCGTCAGCCCGGGCAGGCTGTAACGGCCTTCGCGATACGCCCAGCTGGGCCATAGCGCGTGGGCCAGCGCTTCGGTGGCCAGCTCGGGGTTCAGGGCAACGGGCGCGTAGTCTTCGGGCGCGGTGTAGCGGTACTGCACCGGCGTTTTGTTGGGCGCCAGCACCAGCAAGTCGTTTTCCTTCAGATACCCGTACGTGTTGTCGTACTGCATGATGGCGCGGCCCGGTGTGCTGCGCGTCAGGTCGTGGCCGATCATCGGGTGTTCGGTGTCCACGCCGATCAGCGACAGCAAGGTGGGCGGCAGGTCGATCTGGCTGATCAGGCGGTCGTCGCGGCGTGCCTCGACGCCGGCGCCCAGGATCACGGCGGGAATATGGAAGTGGCGCACCGGCACCAGGCTGGCGCCGAACACGCGCGAATCGTGGTCGGCCGCCACCAGGAACACGGTGTTCTCCCAGTACGGCGACGCCTTGGCGCGTTCAAAGAAGCGGCCCAGTGCCCAATCCGCATAGCGCACCGTGTTCTCCACGGTGGCGGGGTTGCCTTCCGTCTGGATCCGGCCGGCGGGGTATTCCCAAGGGGTGTGGTTCGATACGCTGAACGCCAGCGTGAAGGTGGGCTTGTCGCCGTCTTCGCGCAGCAGGCGGTCAAGCTGATTGAACATGTCTTCGTCAGACGCGCCCCAGGTGCCCACGAACGCGGGGTCGACGAAGTCGGCGCGGTCAACGATCTGCTTGAAGCCGTTGCCCAGGAAGAAGCCCTTCATATTGTCAAAGTGCGATTCGCCGCCGTAGATGAAGCGCGAATGGTAGCCATGGCGGCCCAGCAGGTCAGCCAGCGAGAAAAAACCGCGCTGCGAGCGGGGCAGCTTCAAGACGGCCTGGGCAGGCGTGGGCAAAAAGCCCGTCACCACGGCTTCCAGCCCGCGCACCGAGCGCGTGCCGGTGGCATAGGCGCGCGTAAACGCCCAGGCTTCGCGCGCCAGCGCATCCAGTTCCGGCGTCAGGTTGGCGCCGCCCAAGCCCGCGCTGTACTGCGCGCCCAGGCTCTCTTCAAGAATGATCACCAGGTTCAGCGGCCGCGCCGTCTTGCGCGTGGCGGGTTGGCGATGCAGGCTGGGGTAGTCGGGGTTGGCGGGCGGATTGGGCAGGCCGGCTTGCGCCAGCACCAGGTCGTGCATCTGGTCATCGTCCATGCCGCCGTACACCGCCGAGGCCGACTTTTCGTTCTTCATGCTGTAGACGGCGTAGAACACGTTGTAGAGCGAATTGAGCGCCAGCGTGTTCAGCATGCCGTCGGAGCAATAGGCCACCGAAGACGGGTTGATCGGGCGATGGCCCAGCGTGCCGCGTATGGCCAGGATGACTACCGCCAGGATCACCACGCTGGCAATCGGCATCTGCCACCAGGTCAGTGCCGCGTCGGCCTGGGCGTGTCCGAACAGGGCGTACGCGCCCCAGCCGATCAGCGCCAGGGCGGCAAAGGCGCCCACCAGTACCAGCTTGTAGCCGCGCCACAGCATGCCCGAGACTTCGCGCGGGTGCTTCAGGTATTCAACGAACAGGCGGTTGGGCCGGGAGTCGTATTCCAGGATGAAGGGCGGCGAGGCCACTTCCAGAAAGGCCAGCAGCATGAAGGCCACCAGGTACCAATATCCGGCAAGCGAGGCGGCAATCGGAAAGTGGCCAAAGAAAGGCGACAGCACCGCCGGCAGCGCGGCCAGCACGGCGATCTGATGCGCGTCGATGCGCAAGCCGCCCAGCAACAAGGGGACCAGGCCACCGGCATTGCGCACGCGCTGCCACTGCCAGGCGGCCAGCGCCAAGCGGCTCAACGTCAGCAGCGCAAATGCCGCCACTACGAAAATCAGGGTTGAATGCCGCATTGGGCCTCCAGGTTGTTCTGCATCCGGCCCGGTGGGCCGAAACCAATCTTGCGGGCATTGGATCAGGGACCGCGTAGAAAATTCAGCGAATCCGCGCGCCCGACCACGCCGGTCACCGCTTCGGCTATTTCGCTTTGTAACGGCCCTTATTGTGCTTCACCTTTACCGGGCACGCCGCATGCTGCGTCAGGCAAGGCGACGACCGCCATGTCGGCCGGTATGCAGCGCCGCCGCTTGGAAAGATCCGCACACATTATGGGGCCGGCAAGCTTAACCCTTGCCCCGGGCCGCGATACCCTTGTTGGTAAATGGGGTCGGCGGTGACGGGCCGGCCATAACGCCAAGGATGAACGCCATGACGCGAACAAGAAAAATAGCGATCGGGATTGTAGGGGCACTGGCCCTGCTCGTGCTGGTATTGGCGGTGGTGATCGCCACCTTTGACTGGAACCGCGCCAAGCCCATGATCAATGAACGCGCCAGCGCCGCCATCGGCAGGCCGTTCGCCATCAATGGCGATCTCAGCGTCAAGTGGCAGCGTGAACGGGACGAGGGCGGTTGGCGGGCCTGGGTGCCGTGGCCGCATGTGGTCGCCAACGATATTTCTATCGGCAATGCGCCCTGGGCCAAGGCCCCGTACTTCGCCACGCTCAAGCGCGGCGAGTTCAGCCTGGCGCCCTTGCCGTTGCTGCGCCAGCGCGTCGTCATTCGCAGAATCCAGCTGACCGAGCCCGCCGCCGATCTGCAACGGCTGGCCGATGGCCGCGCCAACTGGGTGTTCACGCTGCCTGAATCCGGCGAGCCGTCGCCGTGGGTGCTGGACATCAACGAGATCGGTTTCGACAAGGGCCGCGTTGGTTTCGTCGACGAGACGCTTAAAGCCGACCTGACGGTGCTGGTCGATCCGCTGGGCAAGCCGGTGCCGTTCGCCGACGTGGCGGGCGCCGCCGTCGCGCCGCGGGACGGCCAGGCCCCGGCGCCGCGCGACTATGTCTTCGGCTGGAAGGTTGACGGCAAATACAAAGGTCTGGACACCAAAGGCGAAGGCAAGGTCGGCGGCATGTTGGCCCTGCAAGATCCCAAGCAACCCTTTCCGGTCCAGGCGGATGTCGCCGTGGGCGGCACCAAGGCGTCGATCACCGGCACCGTGACCGACCCCGCCAACCTGGGCGCGCTGGACTTGCGCCTGAAGCTGGCCGGCGCATCGATGGCGCAGTTGTACCCGCTGACGGGCGTGACCTTGCCGGATACGCCGCCGTATTCCACGGATGGGCATTTGGTGGCCAAGCTGCAAAACCCGGGCGGCGCCGTGTTTGACTACAAGGACTTCAACGGCAAGGTCGGCAATAGCGACTTGCATGGCGACATCACCTTTGCCCTGGGGGCGCCGCGGCCCAAGCTGACGGGCAAGTTGTCGTCCAAGCAATTGCGCATGGTCGACCTGGGGCCGTTGATCGGGGTGCCGGCAGACGGCACCGCCGCCGCACCCGCCGACAAGACGAAGGACGCGCCAGCCAAGCCCAAGGGCGGCAAGGTGCTGCCCACGCAGGCGTTTCGCACCGACCGCTGGCGCGACATGGATGCCGACGTGTCGCTGGACGCCGGCCGCATCATCCACGACAGCAAGCTGCCCTTGTCAGACCTGTCGGTGCACGTGGTCTTGCAGGACGGCAAGCTGACGCTGGACCCCTTCAAGTTCGGCATCGCGGGGGGCAACATCAACGGCACCATCAATCTGGATGGTGCCCACGAGGCCATGGCCGGGCGCGTGGACCTGCATGCGCGCCGCCTGCGGCTCAAGCAGCTGTTCCCCGCCACCGAAGCCATGCAGAAGACGCTGGGCGAACTGAACGGAGATCTTGCCGTCAGCGGCACCGGCAATTCCGTGGCGGCGCTGCTGGGCACGTCCACCGGCGACATCAAAATGCTGGTCAACGATGGCGTCATCAGCCGCAGCCTGATGGAGATCGCCGGCCTGAATGTGGGCAACTACGTGGTGTCCAAGCTGTTTGGCGACGACGAGGTAAAGATCAATTGCGGCGCCGCCGACCTGGCCATGAAGAACGGCGTGATGACGCCGCGCGTCTTTGTTTTCGACACTGAAAACGCGCTGATCAGCATCACCGGCACGGCCGATTTCAAGAACGAAAAAATCGATATGGACGTCACGCCCGACAGCAAGGGCTTCCGCATCTTTTCGCTGCGTTCGCCCTTGTACGTGCGCGGTACGTTCGGCGACCCCGATGTGGGCGTGCACGTGGGCCCGCTGGCCGCGCGCGGCGCGGGCATGGTGGCGCTGGGCGTGTTGCTGACCCCGGCCGCCGGCCTGCTGGCCTTGATCGCGCCCAGCACCAATGACGAAAACGCGTGCGGGCCGTTGCTGGAACAGATGCGCAAGCCGCCGACCGCGCCGGCGCAGAAGGGGAAGTAGGTCGGTCAGGATGGCGGCCCTCGACTAAAGGGCCGCCGTGCCGCCGCGCCGCCGCCGTGCCGCCACCTGCGGCATCGCTACTTCGGCGACACGCGCCGGGCGCCTTCCGGTTCGGCGTCATCCGCCACGCACACGGCGTTGCGGCCGTTGTTCTTCGCGTAATAAAGCGCCTTGTCCGCCCGCCGGTAGACCGCTTCCAGCGTGGCGCCGTGTTCGGGATAGCGCGCCACGCCCACCGACACCGTCAGCGGCGACCCGATGGAATCCGGCGGCTGCCGCGAGGCGATCTGCTGCCGCAGCCGTTCGGCGGCAGCCGCCGCGGAATGCAGCGAGGCGCCCGGCATCAGCACCACGAATTCTTCGCCACCCGCGCGCGCCAGGGTGTCGCCCACCCGCGAGCCTTCGCCCATGACGGCCGCCAACGCCTGCAAGGCCCGGTCGCCCGCCGTGTGCCCATAGCGGTCATTGATGGTCTTGAAGTGGTCGATGTCGATGGCCAGCAGCGCCACGGGCGATTCGCCCGCTTGCAAGAGTGCCATGGCCTCGTCCAGACCGCGCCGGTTCAGCAGCCCCGTCAACGTGTCGGTGGTGCTTTCACGGCGCAGGTCGCGAATCTTGTGATGGATCGACGCCAAGCCGATGATGAGCGCGCGCTTGAGCTGCGCCGCCTCGAAATACCACGACCGCACGTCGCGGATGCGGTCGGCGGAATCCGGGTCCTCCATGCGCTTGGCGATGCCCGCCAGTTCGCCCAGCGGCCGCGCAATCCAGCCGGACAGCACCCAGATCGTGATGATGGACAACAGCAGCAAGGGCAGGGTATTGCGGGCGGTGGCCATGAGCAGGTCGCTCAAGGGTTGCAGGGTGCCCGCCACCGGCCGCTGCGCGACGATGCTCCAGCCGGTGCTGGGCACGGGGGCGTAACCCGCAAGCATGTCGCGGCCTTGCTGATCGGTAAACCGCATTTCACCCGTTTCACCCCGCCGCGCCGCCGCCAACGCGTCGATGTCCGGCGCCTTGTGGCCCAGCAGGCTGCGATCCGGGTGATAGATCAGCGTGCCGTTGCGATCCATCACGTACACGAACGAATCGTCGCGATAGAAATGCTTGTCCAGCAGGCGATCCAGCGCGTTGTCCTCGTGCAGATACAGCGTGCCGGCGATGTACCCCAGGTAACGGTAATCACGCGAGAAAATCGGATGCGAATACAGAATCAGCCAGCGGTTGTTGCTGGCCTGATAGGGTTCGCTGATATTCGGCTGCTGCGTGCGGATGGCATTGCGCGACGGCTCGCTGGTCAGTTGCTGGCCCAGCAGTTGCGGATACGCCGACGATGCCGCAATGACCTTGCCCGTCGGCGAGACCACGACGGTGGAATTGAACTGCCCCATCTGCGCTTGTTGGCGCCGCGTTTCTTCGACCATCAAGCCGGGGCGCGCTTCCATGTCGGTCAACACGTCGGCGCTATACGCCAGATAACGCCGCACGTCCGCCAGGAACAGGTCGGTGGTGACGGCAAGCTTGGACGCGTAGACGCGGTTGACCTCAAGCGCGTTGTGCAGCAGCAGGTCGCGCTGCACCAGGTAGCTGGCGTGCAATCCGCCGGCCAGCACCAAAACGACCGACAGCAGGCAGATCCAAAGGATAAGGCGCCGAAGGTCGATGCGGAACATGGTCGCGGCCGTCAGGAACGGGCGTGGCCCGGAGGCACGCCTGAAGGCGGCCGGCTGCCCGTCAGGGCGTCCCAGGCGCACATGGCTTGCCGCGCCACCGATTGCAAAGTCTTGCGGCTGGCGCCGTCGCGCGCCTGGATCGACATGCCGTGCAACACGGTCGTGTAGAACGCCGCCAGCGCTTTCACGTCGGTGCCGGCAGGCAGTTCGCCGTCGGCAACGCCGGCGGCAAGGCGGGCCTGAATCCGGGCCTGCATCTCTCGCCGGCTATCGCACAGGAATTCGCCAACGCTGGCGTGGTTGACGCTGCCGGACGGCGCGCCCAATACGATCATGCAGCCGGGCGGCGTGCCCGGCGCGGTGAAGCGTTCGGCTGCGGCCATCAGCATGGCTTGAACGCCTTCACGCGCAGTTGCGCCGTCTTGCAATGCGCGCCGCGATCCCCCGCCGGCGGTCTCACGGTATAGCTCGACGGCTTCACGAAACAGGTCTTCCTTGGAGCCGAACGCGCCATAAAGGCTGGGCGAGTTAATGCCCATCGCTTCCGTGAGTTCGGACAGCGATGCTGCTTCATATCCCTTCGACCAGAAAACTTCCATTGCCTTTTGCAAGGCCTGGGCCCGGTCAAAGCTCCGGGGGCGCCCACGTTCTGCCATGGCGGGATTTTACCTGCGACGCCTATTTTGTGTTGATCGATAAAAAATTTGTTGACGTCGCAAATATTTCGCTGCGATGATATTTGTATCGATCACTACAAATAAGGATGAAACATGGGCAACTTGAACGGAAAGGTCGCATTCGTGACAGGCGGCAGTCGTGGCATCGGCGCGGCCATCGTGCGCCGGCTGGCCGCCGAGGGCGCGCACGTCGCGTTCACCTACGTCAGCCCTTCCTCGGCTGACGCAGCCAAGGCACTGGCAACGGAATTGACCACCGGCGCACGCCGGGTGCGCGCCATCCAGGCCGATGCGGAAGATGCGCTGGCCGTCAGGCAGGCCGTGGAAGAAGCGATCAAGCTGCTTGGACCGGTGGACGTGCTGGTCAACAACGCGGGCATTTTCGTCACCGGCGTCATCGGCGACACCAGCCTTGAGGAATACGAACGCACGATGAACATCAACGTGCGCGCTCCGTTCGTGGCCATCCGCACCGCGCAGGCATCCATGCCGGACGGCGGCCGCATCATCAACATCGGCAGTTGCCTGTCCCAACGCGCCGGCCGCCCCGGCGTGGCGCTGTACGCGGCCAGCAAGACCGCGCTGATCGGGCTCAGCCAAGGCCTGGCCCGCGACCTGGGCGCACGCGGCATCACCGTCAACGTCGTGCACCCCGGCCCGATCGACACCGACATGAACCCGGCGAACGGCGACCACGCGGCCGACCTCGTCGCCGTGCTGTCGCTGCCCCACTATGGCGAACCGCGCGACATCGCGGGCATGGTGGCCTTCCTGGCGGGGCCGGAAGGGCGCTACATCACGGGCGCCAGCCTGTCGGTGGACGGCGGCTACGCAGCCTGACGCAGCGGGTGTGAAAGTTTTTTCGCACCCGACTTGCACAAACAAAAAAACCTACATATAATCTTGCTTCTTCGCACTACACACATAGCGAAACGCAGTCAGCAGCAAGGCCATCAACAGATAGCCGCGCGGTTGAAAACGAATCGAAATGCGTGCATTGCAGGGCTGTTAGCTCAGTTGGTAGAGCAGCGGACTCTTAATCCGTAGGTCGAGTGTTCGAGCCACTCACAGCCCACCAGAATTTTTGGTCGTACCCGGGAAACTTGGTGCACCAGGCAAAAAAAGCCCACCGCATGCGGTGGGCTTTTTGCTTTCCGGCCTTTTGCTTTGCGCGATTCCGACGGGACAGGGATACCTACCCCCGGCCCGTCATTGCATTGCACGCCTCACCCGAACTCCAACTGATAAAAACTCTGGCTCGCGATCAGCGTCGCGCCGCAGGACGTGCGCATGCCTTCCAGCGCGGTCATGCGGTCGGAGCTGACGTTGTGCACGCCTTCGACGATGGTGTGCGTGTCACCGCATTTGGGGCAGGTGACGCGGTCGCCGACGCGGGCCATGGGTTGGCCGAAGATGATGACGGTTTCATCGCCGGTCACGACGACGCCGCCGTGCGACGTCTTGTCGCCTTTGCGGATGACGGGGCGTTGGGACATGGCGCGAGATATCTGTTTACAGATACGTGCCGTCCGGCGCGCGCCGGGCAGGGCCGACCACGAACGTGCCGTCGGGCGCCATGCGCACGGGGCCGCCGCCGCCTTTGTAGCTGCCGTCCGGCGCGCGTTGCGGGGTGCCTGCCACGTACATGCCGTCGGGGGCGCGGGTGATGGGGCCTTCGCCGCCGACATAGGTGCCGTCGGGCGCTCGGCGCGGGGTGCCGGCAATGAAGTGCCCGTCGGGCAACATGCGGATGGATTTCGTCGTCATGGACGCTCCTTGGGTAGGAGCCGAAATCATAACGATGCATCGTGATGCGCCTTGTAATAGGACGTGTCATCTTTGAACGTTATGCGTAAGCGAATGTGGGATCATTTCCGCCATTCCCGCCGCTGGCGGCGTTGTCTTTGCCTTTGGCTCTGACGCCGCCAGCCCCGCTACCGCCTTCCAGAACTATGACCGACATCAACGCCTTGTTGCTTCCGATACCCGGCGATGCGCCCTGCGGCGTGGACCTGGTGTTCTCGCCCGAATTCGACGCCATACGCGAAGCGCGTCGGCACGACGATCCGCAGCTGGACCAAGGCGACTGGATCATTGATCTGAAAGAGGCCGACTGGACGGAAGTGGCGCGCATCTGTTCCGAGGCGCTGCGCAACCGTAGCAAGGACATACGCATTGCGTCGTGGCTGGCGGAAGCGTGGGCCAAGACGCGCGGCTTTGCGGGCTTGCGCGACGGTTATCTGTTGATCGACGGCCTGTGTCAGAACTATTGGGATGGCCTGCACCCCGTGCCCGAGGATGGCGACGTGCAGCAACGCGTGGGCAACCTGGCGTGGCTGCTGTCGCGGTCGCAGCAACTGATTGGTGAGATTCCGCTGACGCAGGCGGACGGCGCGCGTTATGGCGCGGTGCTCTGGGAGGCCGCCAGCCAGTTGGCTAACGCCGTCAAGCGCACGCCGGACAACGCCAACGAGCTGACCCGGGGCAAGCTCACGCTAGACCGCTTTGATGCGGCGCGGCGGGATACGCCGCCGTCGTTCTATTCTGAATTGGACGGCCAGCTGGAAGGTTGCGCGCAGGCGTTGGCGCAGCTGGAACGCACGCTGGACGAGCGCCTGGGCGACGAAAGCCCGGCCTTTTCGAGGGTGCGCGAGGCGCTGCGCAACGTGACCGAACTGGTCCACCGCTTTGCGCGCGACGCTGGTTTGCTGGTGCGCGCCGATATGGCGCCGACCTTGCCACAGCCTCCCGTGGCGCCCGCCGTTCCCACCCGTGTGGAGCCGACCTTGCCCGCCGACGATTCCTTCCCTGCCGCCGGTGCGCCGGTCGGCATCCCCTCAACGCCCGCCGTGCGTGGTCCGATCCAGACGCGCGAGCAGGCGTTGGCGCAGCTGCGCGAGGTGGCTGATTTCTTCCGCCGCACCGAGCCGCACAGCCCGGTAGCCTATCTGGCCGACAAAGCGGCCAGCTGGGGCGAGATGTCGCTGCACCTGTGGCTGCGCACGGTGGTCAAGAACGACGAGACCCTGTCGGGCCTGGAAGAACTGCTGGGCATCAAGAAGGCCGGCGAGAACGGCTGATGTGTGGCGGCCGAGGTCTGGCCGCCGATGTCAGGCAACAGACGTCGGGCAACAGACTTCAGGCAACAGACGTCGGGCAACAGGCGTCGGGCAACAGGCGTCGGGCCAACCGCCAGCCTTATCGCGCCGCGCGGAATTCGATGCGTCGGTTCTTGGCCCGCCCCTCGGCCGTGGCGTTGGTCGCGACCGGTTGATCCGGGCCCGCGCCCATCGCCTCGAAGCGCGACACCGGCAAGCCCTTGTCCACCAGATAATCCCGCACCGCATCCGCGCGCGCCTGGCTCAGCGCCAGGTTGGTGCTGCGGCTGCCTGAACTGTCGGTGTGGCCGATGATCTGGATCTTGTCGGCGCGCAGCTTGGGCACCGCGTCCGCCACGCGGTCCAGCAACTCGCGGCCGCGTGCTGTCAGCCGCGTGCTGCCCGTTTCGAATTCCACGACGCGGTTGCTCAGCAGGTTGTCCAGCACATCCTGTTCGTCCTTGCCAGCCGATACGCGCAGGCCGTTGACGATCTTGTACGTGGGGTTCAGCGACGTGGCGAAGGTGCTGGCGATCTGTTGCCGCGACGCTTCGTTGTCCACCTCGCCGCGCAAGCGGATCTGCGTGCCGTCGATCTCCAGCTGACCCCGGTTGATCTGCTTGAGCGGGGTGTCCAGCAGCTTGCTGACGTGTTGCGACCAGTTCGCCGGCGCGACCACGCCGCCCACGTCGATGCGATCAATCACGTTGCCCACGCCATAGACCTTCTGCAAACGCGCCAGCACGTCGGCCTTGGTGGCCTCGTCGGGCACCGCGCCGCTGGCCACCACCTGGCCGGGTTGGGGGATGACGTTGGCCGGCACCACCGTTGCGGCATCCTGGGCATGGGCCGCGCACGACAGCGTGGCGGCCAGGGCAAGAATAAGCGTGCGCATGCGCTAGGCTCCGATGAAAACTTCGCGGAACGTTTCCAGCGCCTGGCGCAAGGAAAGCCGCGGTTGATCCAGATAGCTCGACAGCTTGGCCAGCCCGTGGCTGGCGCTGACATGGTCGCGCACCCACGGCGCGCCCTCCAGCACGATGTAGTGCTGCGACAAGGTCTGCGGTGTGGACAACAGGCTGGCCAGCGTCTGCGGCGATGCGCCCCGAAAGCCCACCACCAGCCGATGCTTGCCCGCCACCCTGCCGATGAACATGGCGATTTCAAAGTCGGCGCGCGTCAGGAAGGGCGCGATCAGCGTCATCCAATACGTGGCCACCAGGTTGATGTAGAGCGGGTCGTCCGGCAGCGGCAACGCCAGCCCCGTGTCCAGTTGCGACGAGCCGCTGGACATCACGGGTGCAAGCAGGATGCCCAGCGCCAGCACGATGTCGTGCATGCTGGCCGCGTGGCCGTTGTTGCGCAGCATGGCCTCTACGCGTTCGATTGTTTGCAGGTCGATGAACGCATCGAAGCCGTCGTCGGCCGCCGTGCGGATCTCGCCTTCCAGGTCGTTCAGCGTTTGCAGCGCGGGGGCGGGGTCGCCGTCCTGCATCAGCTGGGCGGCGGCCGCGCCCATGCGATTCCACATGCGGCTGAACGCCAGCGGGCTGCGCGCGATGAAATCCAGCGGACGCGCTACCTCTACCGACGTCGCGCTGATGAACGGAAAGCGCCGCCCTGACTGGTCGCGGCTGGGTTGCAGGTGGCCGGCGATGGCCAGCTTGCCGCGCGAGCCCAAGACCGCGAAGGGCACGGGCTGCGCCTCGTCGTACAGCGTCTTCCAGTGCGGGTCTTGCGCCAGGATCTCCATGGTGTTCGCCACCCACGCATCCAGCGTCGACATCAGCTGGGGGTGCGAGGTGTTCTTCACGAAATCACCGCGAGACGGGATTTTGCCGAAGTAGGCCGTACGGAACATGGGGGACTGCGGATGGCTCATTGCTGCGCTCCGGCAGGCGTCGGGGCGACGGGGGGTTGAGAGGACGCGCCCACCACCGAGGCGGGAAGGCGCAGGTTGCGCAGCCCTTGGCTGCCGGGTTCGGTGCCGCCCGCGCTGGCGGCTTGCGCGTTGCTGATGATGCGCAGCTTGACCGGCACGGTGATGTTCGACTTGGTCCAGCTCATGTCGAAGCTGCCGTCGGGGTTGGGCTTGCGCTGCGATCCGGAGATCAGGCGTTCCAGGCCGAAGCGGCCGGGCTCGTTGATGACCTCGACCACGGTGCCGTCAAACGCGGTGGCCGTGATGCGCGCGCCCGGTGCGCCCTGCGCATTGGGCCACACGAAGTTGACCCACTGCGGCGGCGTATTGCGATAGCGCAGTTGCTGGCCGTCGATCTCGATGGTGTATTCCGTGACGCCGCCCGCCGGCTTGGGTTGGATCTGGAACAGCGTCTGCGGCTGCGACGCCGCGCCCGAGCCTGCCGCCCCGCCCGCCAGCGGGGCCACCCACTGTGCAAAGTTGGCAGTGAACGAGGGCTGCAAATCTATGCCCATGTCGCCCCAGGTGCGCGCCGTCAGGATGTCGCCGCGCCGCACGGTCAGCGGCCCCAGCGTGTCGTTCACGTACTTGGCGATGCTGCCTTGCGGGCCGAACACCTGGCCGATTTCTTCGCCGCTGGCCTCGATGCCTGCCTTGGTCGAGAACGGATACTTGTCGGCCAGGCCCTGGCTGAAGGGCTGATAGACCTGCGCGTTCCACACCTTGTTCAGCTCGGTCTGGGCCGGTTGCATGGCCACGGCATAGCCCTGGATCAGCGGGCGCACCAGCAGCGGGCGCAGCGTCTCGCGTTGCGCGGGCGTCAGGCCGGCCAGCATCTGCTCATCAACCAGCTTCAGCGCATCGGCAAGCTCCGAGTCCTTGCCTTCCAGCGTCTGGCGCATCAGCAGCAAGGCGCCGGGACCCGGGTCGCCCTGGTTGTTGATCAGGTTAAAGCGCGTGCGGATCTTCGACAGCGCCGTCATGTAGTTGCCCATCAGCGACTGGTTGTCGCGCGTGACCACCAATCGGGCTACGTCCGAGAACTCGCGGCCCACCGGCCCCATTGGAATCTGTTCGCCGTTGGCCGCCGTCTGCGCCTGCGCGGGCTTGGGCTGGCCCTGGCGCAGGATCACGCGCTTGAACCACGCCACCACACCCGTCTGCGCCTGCGAAATGCCCGTGTTGATCAGCGACGGGTTGTCCCACGACGTTTGCTCGTAGGTGGTGTTGACCAGTTTGACCAGCGGCGAATTCTGCGGATCGCCCAGGCGGTTCATGCCGTGCACTGCTTGCTCAAAGCTGTTGAACGGCTTGATCGTGACCCCGCGCAGCATCTTCTGCCATTCCTGCGCGTACTCGGTCTTGTACATCGTGGCCAGGCTTTTCTGGATTTGTTCCGGGCTGCCTTCCAGCGTGAGATCGTCGCGCGCGTTCACGCCCAGCACCCAGTCGCTGGTCTGCACTTCGCGCCGCGCGGCCTCGCCGATGGCGGGCTCGATGTATTGCTCCCAGGCTTCGCGGGTGAAGGTGCCGGGCACGGCGTAGCTGCCCGCCACCACGGCGGCGTCGGCTTCGCCCATGATGCGCGCCACGGTCATTGCCGGGAAGCGCGTGGCGGCACGCGCCTTCAGCGTGGAATAGGCGCGTTCGCGCGCCGGCATGCCCTGCATCACGCTGCGCAGATTGCCGCGCGTGCGTTCCACCAACGCCAGATTGGTCTCGATCTGCGGCCAATCGGCATCGGCGGCGCGCGCCACGTAAAACGAAATCAGCCGCTCCGCGCTGCGGATCAACTGGTCGCGCGGCATGGCGCCGCGATTGGTTTCCAGCCAGCCGCGCCAAAAGCGCGTGATCTGATCCGACAGGTGGGTCGGGTCCACGTGCTCGCGGTTGGCCATCATCAGGTACGTCTTGAGCGCGTTGTACGCGTCGTCCACGTTGGTGGGCGAGGCGTCCTGGAACAAGGTGTCGCCGGCATTGGCGCGCGCCGGCTGTCCCGGTGCCTGGGCAGACGCCTGGGTGGATACCGGCGTGGCCGTCGCGCCGGATGCCGCGGCCTTCGACGTATCCACGCGGCCCAGATACTCTTCCAGGCTGGCCTTCACCGGCACCAGCATGAACTGGCGCAGGCCGTTGTAGTACTCGGCCAGCAGGCGTTCGCGCAGCACATCGCCCTGGTACAGCCCCAGGCCCAACGACAGGGGGCGGCTGGACGAATAGCGGTCCAGCTGTTCGATGCGGTCTTGCAGGATCTCCATCGCTTCCAGACGGCTTTGCAGATCGGTGCGTTCGCTTTGCAGGCGCACCACCTTGTCCAGATCCGCCTGCACGTTGGTGGCCAGCTGGCGGTTGCCCAGGTACGACCAACTCCAGCCGCCCAGCACCAGGCCCAGCGCCAGCACCAGGCCGAAGAAGGTCAGGTAACGCATGCGGACTTTGTTCGGGCTGGCGTGTTGGCGCACCAGCTTCTTGTCGGCAAAGATCACGTTGGAAAACAGGTCGCGCAGGAACAGGCCGTTGTGCGATGCCGTGTTGGGCGCCGCGCCGCGCGTGGATGGGCGCAGGCTGAAGCGCTCGGCCAGCTTCTCTGTCGAGGTGCTGCGCGAGGCGCCTTCCTGCAAGGCGCTGGTGAAGTAAAAGCCGCGAAACACCGGCTTGTACTGGAACGGATTGGTCTCGAACAAGGTCGACAGAAACGTGCGCAGCGCGGGTTTGATCGCCGCGAATTCCGGCGGAAAAGTCAGCAGGCCCGGGGGCAGGGCGCCGCTGCGTCGCAGCGAAATCTGCGCTGTGCCCATCTCCTTCAGGCCTTCATACAGCTCGTCAAAACGCTCGTCGAATTGCGTCAGCACGTCGCGGCTTTCGTCCGCGCCATACGGCAGCGTGGCGCCCCACACGCGATCGCGCTCACGCGGGTCGGCATCCGCAAAAAACTCCGAGAAGCCGGCGATCAGATCCGCCTTCGTGAAAATCACATACACCGGCGCAAACACTTCCAGCCGGTCGGTCAGTTCCTGCACGCGCTGGCGCAGGTTCTTGGCCAGGTTGATGGCAAATTCCGGGCCGGAATCGGTCAGCTCGCTGATGCTGGCCGCCACGATGATGCCGTTGATCGGCGCCTTCGGGCGATGGCGCTTGAGCAGGTCCAGAAAACTCATCCATTCGTTGCGGTCTTCCTCGTGCACCGAATAGCGGCCCGCCGTGTCCAGCAGGATGCCTTCCGTGGTGAAGAACCAATCGCAGTTGCGCGTGCCGCCCACGCCGCGCACGGCCGCGCCGTTCTTGTCCGCAAACGGAAATTGCAGGCCCGAGTTGATGACCGCGCTGCTCTTGCCGGCCGCCGGGTTGCCGATGACGATGTACCAGGGCAGTTCGTACAGGGCTTCGTTACCCGACGTCTGGCCGATCTTTGACGTCTTGATCGTGCGCACCGCCTGCGTCAGCCGTTGGCGCAAGGCGTCGATGTCGTTGCGGTTGGCGGCGGGGCTGGACACGGCGCCCGTTTGCACCTGTTGCTCCAGCATGTCGCCCAGCTGCTGGTTGGCGCGCCGCGTGCGGCGGCGCCGCCACAGCTGCACGCACAGCCAAAGCAACAGCAGTACGCCCAGCGCGGTGCCGGCCCATATCAGCCCGATCTGCATGGTGTCGGCGAACAGGAACAGGAAGACGATCAGCGCGATCAACCCGATCACCATGAAGGTGCGCGGGTTGGCGAACACGCGCGCGCCCCAGTAGCGAATATCGCTCATGGAACTGGAAAGAGAAGATAGGAATCCTGAGGGGCTACGCATGGTTTTCGCTGTTATTTTCCGAGTCAGGCGGTAGTGCCGGCGGCCGGTCGATAGACCAGGGACGCGCAGCGCAATGCGGGGTCTTGCAGGGTAAGGGTCAGCACCGGGTGTTCGGCCTGCATACAGGCTTCACCGGCGATGGCCAAGGTCAGCAACGAGGCGGCCACGCCGGTGTGGCCACAGGCCACGCCCACCGCGTGGCAGTCCTTGCTGGCATCCAGGTGTTCAAACAATTGCGACGTCACGCCCAGGGCTTCCAACGGACGGCTGCCGCGATGATCGGCGTCGCTGACCACCTGCACGACGGTGTCTGGCGCAACGGCCGCGCGCTGCAACAGGTCGCGCGCCAGTTCGGCCAGCGCGGGCTCAGGCAACGCGCCCCGTGCATCCGCGGGCTTCTGGCGTTGGACCATGGGTGACAGGGCGACGCGCAGGTCGGTGGATGCAACGGAGGGGGCCGTCGCAGCCGCGTTCGATGCGGTCGGCCCTGCGTGGGCCACACCCGCCTGGGTATCCACCAGATTCAATAGCAAGCCGGCAGCGGCCTCGCCCGGCACGCGGCCGTGCGGATTGGCGTGCGTCAGCAGCGTGGCGTCCGCGTCCCATTGCGCTACCTGATCCTGATCGATGTAGCCGTCACCGGCCAGCACGATGCGCCACGTTGGCGCGGCCTTGGTGTCGACGGGCAGCGACGCCAATTCACGCAGCAGTGTCTCGGTGGCCATCACGTCATGCGCGATGTGTTCCGTGACGCTGACGCGGCTATCGGGCCAGACGCCCGCTGCCGCCAGCACTTCGGCACGCGCCCGATCACGCGCGGGCTGCGACCAGCTTGCGGGCAGCAGGAGGTCAAAGCGCAGCAACGGCCAGTCTTCGTCGCGCGCCGGCACATCCAGTTCGGTGACGCGGCGATGCGCTTGGTCGGTCAATGTGGCCGCGACATCGACCAGCAAGGCCGTTGCGCGCAGACCCGCCGTGGCCAACGCGTCGGCGGGCGCGCCGCGCTCGCGTGCGGCGGCGTACAGCTCAACGTCGTCCAGCTGCGGCACGCGCGCCGCGAAAACGGGAAAGCCCTGCAAGGTCTTTAGTTCAGGATCCAGCTCGGGGCGCTGTTGTTCAATCAACGCCTCGGCAATCGATGCTGCGTCCGGCCCGGCCCCCGCGCGCGCGGCGACCGCAACGACGCGCAGTTCGGCCCGAGCCGCCGGCGCCGCCTCGGCAGCGGGCGTTGACGCCACCGGTTGCGGCTTGGGCGCACGCGCCGCGCGCACGATGCGCGCGCCCAGCCACAGCGCGCCCAACAGCGCCAGCGGCAGCGCAAACAAATACAGCCCGATGTCCACGCCGGTCGGCAGCGTGCGCGACTCTTGCCACCAGATGATGACGGCCAGCCACACCACCGCGAACAGCGCCAGAACCAGCAAGCCTTTTTTCAGCAAACGTGCCATGTGCGCCCGGTCAGAGGAATGAAGTTGTTGTTATCGGGGCGCCGGCGCGCGCGTTGCAATGCGTCGCGTTCATTTCGCCGTGTCTCCCGCGCGCTGCATGGCGCCGGGCCGACGCAGCTCTACGTGACCGAAGTCCATCATCTTCCAGCGGCCGCCCCAGGTCAGGCCGACCAGCTCGGCGGTCTGGCCGAACAGCTCGTAGCCACGCATGGCCCACGGGTCTTTTTCCGAAATGACGATCTTGCCGTCGCGATAGAACGCGCTGTCGGCGGCCAGGCCATATTGGTGATAGCTCTGGAACGCGCCCGCGTTGGTCACGTGCGTGCCCATGCCCGCCAATTCTTCCTGGCGCTGCGGGCTGCGATAGCCCTCGATCAGCGCCATTTCGTAGCCGTGCTGCTCGCGCATGATGCGATAAGCCAACAGCAGACGCTGGCGGAAATCCGCATCCAGCAGGTCCCAATTGCGGCTTGCGCCACCCAGCTTCGGCCGCACCAATTCCACCTCGCGCGTGGTGAACGCGTCGGGCGGCAAGGGGGCCGGGGGGGCCAGCCTTTCGCCTTCCAGCAAGGCCTGAATCCGGCGGTCCGGGCCCGTCATCTGAGGGCTGTAAATGAATGTGTGATTGTGTCGCATGACGAAAGCAAAAAGTGACGGCAGCAACACAATTGCAAGGCCGATTGCCACTTGCCAGCGATGCCGCGCAACCCATCCCGCCGACGTTTTCACGCCGCTGTGCAAGGCCCCGGCCGTGCCACCCACCGCACCGCCCGCCTGGCTTGCGCCGCGCGTTGCGCCGCGCGCCACGCCCTGTGCGCACGCGCGCAAACCCCGCACCGCGCCTTGGCGCAGTGCAGGGAAAAACAGGAGAGCGGAAACGCCCACCGCCAGCAAAAAATACAGGGGCAGTAGCAGTAACAAGATCGGTCCCTCATGCGGAAGGCGTCATCTTTTGTTCTATTCGCGTGGGAGGCAAGCGATCCGGCGTTGCAAACCGCGTCGGACCCTTAGAAATCGTAACAAGAATCGATGTTCCAAATGAGGTGTTCGGGTATTCTCGACGGGCTTGGTTACAGGGGGGCTGCACACGCCTCCTGCTGACACGGGAACCCGCATGGCAGAAGACGAAAAAGAAGCTCGCCCTACGATGACCGCGCCGAGTCTGCTCCGCGGTTCCACAGCCGCGCGAGGCGAGGCCGAGTCCACACGAATACTGGCGGCGCTGGAAGGGCGCGCGCCTGAAGCCGAGGTCAAACACCTGGCCGCGCGGCGCGACCCGCGCGCGCGGCGCTGGCTGGCGCTGGCGTTGTTGCTGGCGTTGTTGGCGGGTGGCATCACGTGGTTCATCCACGAGGACCCCACGGGCGCGATGCAGGCCCAGGCGCCGGGTGCCGCGGGATTGACCGCGGATGCTTCGCAGGCGAATCGGCCCGCGTCGCCTGCGGCATCGGGCGCCCCGCCCGCCGCCACGCCCGCGCCGCAGGCCAACGCGACGCAAGAGGCGTCCGACAAGCCGCCCGCGGTAGCCGCCATCATCGATGAATCGCCGCCCGCGCGCGATGCGGATGTGGGTCGTGGTGAACCGGAACCATCGCGCGAACCGACCAACCCGCTGTCGGTGCTGGCGATGACGCCGCCGGCCACCGCCGCCCCTGCCGCGCCCGGTCCCACGCGCCAGGCGGCGGAACAACGCGCGCGCGAAGCCGTGGTCCCGCATGGCAATGCGCCGCGCGCCGTTAAGCCCGCCGCCACGCCGCGCAAGGCTGCACAGCCCTCCGACACCGACGCGGCGCTGTTGTCCGCACTGATGAATTACGGCCTGCCGCCCGCGTCTCCGCCCGGCACGCGCGTCTATAAATCCGATGGCATTTTCATGCGCGAGATGCCGGGCTCGCCGTTGTCCGAACGCTTGAAGGAATGCCGCAAACTCAGTTTCTTTGAAGGCG
The DNA here is from genome assembly GCF_059760425.1 of Achromobacter sp. RT286_PF. Taxonomy (NCBI): domain Bacteria; kingdom Pseudomonadati; phylum Pseudomonadota; class Betaproteobacteria; order Burkholderiales; family Alcaligenaceae; genus Achromobacter; species Achromobacter sp. RT286_PF. The sequence goes on along the minus strand of NZ_JCBAMR010000022.1, from coordinate 9,956 downwards.
AACAATGCCGCCTGCGCGTGTGCGCCGGCCAATGGGGCACGGCCGCTGAATGCCCCACGCCGCAAGCCAACGTCGAACCCTGAATGCGCAACGCCCCACTCCGGCTTTTATCGCCCCTGTCCCCCCGCGAGGTTTTTGCTCCATGGCTGTGAACGCAAGCAACGGCGGTGCCAGCGCCCCATCCCGGCTGTATCGCCTGGATGGCGAGGGCGCGATCGCGTCCCTGCAAGTGGAAGGCTGGGTGGCGCGTGAAGGCCTGTCGGACTTGAGCGAAGCGCGCATCGTCGCGCTGGCCGACGACGCTTCGCTGGATCTTAACGACATGGTGTCGCGGCCCGCCACGCTGTGGGCCACGCGCGCCGACGGCAGCGAGATTGGCCGCAGCGGCGTCGTGCGTGCCGCCGAGATGCTGGGTGGCAACGCGGGCAAGGCGCGCTATCGCATCACGCTGGCGCCCTGGCTATGGCTGGCCACGCAGCGGCGCGCCAGCCGCATCTATGAAAACCAGCCCGTGCTGGAAATCGTGCGGCATGTGCTGGACAGCTACGAGGGCTACACCTACAAGCTTGCCGACGACGTCGAGCGCCACCTTGCCGACCTGCCCACGCGGCCTTACACCACGCAGTATCGCGAAACCGACTACGCGTTTCTGTCGCGCCTGCTGGCGGAATCCGGCCTGGGCTGGACCACCGTCGAGGACAAGGCGGCGCCTTCGCGCCATGCCGTGCTGATCTTTGCCGACAGCCGCACGTTGCCCGAAGACGAAGAGTCCTCGGGCGGCGGCGTGCGCTTTCAACGCGCGCATGCCACCGAGACGCGCGACGGCGTGCAGGCCCTGGCGCGCAGGCAGCGGCGCGCGGTGGAACGCGTCACCGTTCTAGGCTGGCACGACAGCGGCAAGCACGCCATCACGGGCCAGGCGCTGGCCGGCCCAGCCAGCGGGTCCGACGACGAAACCGCCGGGCTGGAATGGTTTGAACCCCTGGGCCACGGCGGCCTGTTGACCCAGGCGCACGCGCAGTTTCAGGCCACGCTGTTGATGCAGGCCGCGCAGGCCCGCGCCGAAACGTTCATCGGGCGTGGCAACGTGCGCACGTTCCGGTCGGGCACACGCTTCACGCTGCAAGACATGTCGCCGTTAGGACCCAAGGGCGAGGCCGGCTTCGAACCCGTGTTCGCGTTGGACCGTATTGAACACGTCGGCGTCAACAACCTGCCGGGCCAGGCCGACGCCAACTTGTCCGGCCAGATGGGTGCGCTGGACGACTTCCTGTGCTTTGACGACGACGAAGACGCCGCGTTGAATAGCGACGCAGACATTCAGCGTGCCAATCACGACGACCCGGCCGGCGACGATTCCGCCTACCCCCCAGACGACGCATTGATCGGCGTCGGCCGGCCTGACCCCGCCGTGCTGGCGCGGGCGCATGAAGTGGGCTACGCCAACCGCTTTTGCGCCGTGCGTTGCGACCGCCCCTGGCGCGCCTTGCCGGCCGCCGCGCGCGGTGCCCGATTGGCCGGCGCGCCGTCGGCCGTGGGCGTGCACACGGCGATTGTCACTAACGCCGAAGGGGCCACCGAGGCCAGCGGCGAAGACGAAATTCACCGCAACGCGCGGGGCGACGTGCGCGTGCGCTTTCACTGGCAGGCCGACGGCCAGGGCCTGGCGAAAAGCCGTTGGGCACGCGTGGCGCAGCGCCAGGCGGGCGCGGGCATGGGCATGAGCTTCGTGCCGCGTATCGGGCAGGAAGTGCTGGTGCGCTTCCTGGATGAAGACATCGACCAGCCACTGGTCGTCGGTGCGCTTTACAACGGGCGCGGCGAAGGCGGCATACCGGCTACACCAGGCGGCAAGGCCGGCGAACCCATGAACACCGAGGTGTACGCGGCCGCCCTCGACGGCAAGCCCAGCGCGCAGGCCAACCTGGCCAGCGGCAACGCACCCGCCTGGCACGGCGCGGCGGCAGGCGACGAACAGCATCGCAACGCGGCCGCGTTAAGCGGCTTCAAGAGCAAGGAATTTGGCGGCGACGGCTACAACCAGATCGTCTTCGACGACAGCGACGGCCAGCTGCGCATGCAGATCAAGTCCACGCAGTCGGCTAGCGAACTGAACCTGGGCCATCTGATCCACCAGGCTGGCAACTATCGCGGCAACGTGCGCGGCGTGGGCGCGGAATTGCGCACCGATGCGTTTGGTGCGCTGCGGGGCGGCGCGGGCGTGTTGCTGACCACCTACACGGCCGGCGGCGGCGAACCCGCGGGCGACGCGGCGGCGCCCCTGGCGCTGGCCGGGCAGGCCGACATCATGGCGCAGTCGTTTGACGGCGTGATCGGCGCGCATCAGGGCGTGCGCCTGGCTTCGGCACGCGGCACCACGTCAGCAGGCGCCAGCCGACTGGACGGCGAACGCGCGCCCCTGGCCGCGATGACGCGTGCCGTCTCCGGCACGGTGGACGGCCAGGCGATCAGCGGCGCGGCGGGCGATGCCTCTGCCAAGCACACGGAAGTGGTCGACGGCAAGGTCCCGCACCTGACCGACCCGCTGGTGCTGATGGCGGGCCGCGCGGGGCTGACGCAAGCGGCCGGACGCAACGTGCAGATATCGGCCGGCGAACTGGTGCACTGGTCATCGGGGCTGGACCACAACCTGGCCGTCATCGGCTCGCTGCGCGTGCATACCGGCCAGGCGCTGGGCATCGTGGCCGGCGTGCAGAAGGGCGGCGCCGAATCCGGCCTGGATCTGATCGCGGGCACGGGCGAAGTCGACGTGATGTCGCAGCATGACGTGCTGACCGTGCAGGCGCAGCAGGACCTGCGCATGGTCAGCGCCAACGCCGGCATCGAATATGCATCGCCCAAGCGCATCCGCATTGCCAACGCGGCGGGTGCCAGCATCGTCATCGAAGGCGGCAACATCACCGTCACCGCGCCCGGCCGTATCGACGTCAAGACCGGCAACAAACAGTTCGCCGGCCCCACGCAGATGCCGTATCCCTTTCCGCAGTTCACGGTATGCAAAAGCTGCGTGCTGGACGCCCAGGACAGCGTGCAATCCATTACCGAAAAGGCGTGACGGCGATGGCTTATTCCTGGCAGCAGGCGCTGCTTTCCACCTTTGCGCAATTGCCGCACCACCGCGGGCCGTATGGCGAAGCCGCGCGCGCGTATGTGATCGTGGATTTTCGGGGCCACCCCGATCTGCTGGCACGCATCAGTGCCACCGAAGACCTGAGTTTTGGCTCGATCTGGGCGCAAACCGGGCTGGATATTTATGGCGACGTGGCGCCACTGCTGATCGAAGTGGACGGCGCATCGCAAGGCGTGCTGCGCGGGCCACGCCGGCCTGATTTCAGTACGCCGCTCGTGCGCGTGTTGAACGCCCTGCACGAACGCAGCGGCGGCCGCTACGCAATGATGAGCTTCGCCTCCGCTGTGCCCCTGGAAAAGCTGATCGCGCATTTCGGACGGTTTTGCGACTACGCCTTGCCCGACGATACCGAGTTCTTCCTGCACTGGTACGACACGCGCATCCTGGCGCGCGCCCTGCAAGTCTGGACCGCCGAACAACGCACCCGCTTCGCCTCGCCGCTGATCACCTTGCGCTACGCGTTGCGCGATGGCTCGCAGGCCGAGCTGTCGGGCACCGGCAGGCTGCCCACAGACGCGCCCGACGGCATCCAACGCTTTACGCCCGAGCAGCACCAGATGCTGTTCGACCTGGACTACCCCGACAAACTCGCGGTGCAACTACGCCGCTTGTATCCCGGTCTGCTGCCGGGCGACCCGGATCAGGACGCGCTGGTGCCGCAAGTGCAAGTGCAGTTGGAACGCGCGCGCGCACACGGCGTGGCGGGCGACAAGGACATGTTCGACTATGTGGCGTGGGGCGTATCGATATCCCCGCGCTTTGATGAGCATCCGCTGATTCGTGCGGGCTTGCAGGAGTATCAGCCCGGTGACGACGGCGCGCTGGCAAAGGCGCTGGCGGGCGTGCCGGACGCGGTGTGGGACGAGGTGCAGGCCTTGCATTGGGCTGGTCAGGATGGGCCTTCAGGAGAGATGAATGCGTAAGGGATTGATCGCCGCGCTGTTGTGGCTGGGCATGCTGGCGGGTTGCAATAGCGAGCCGGTCTACCAAGGCGTCAGTTTCATCGCCTATAACTACACGCCGTGGAATATCCGCAGCATCAGCGTCAAGGACAAGGGCGAAGGCGTGGCGTCGACGATGCAGGTCAGCCCGGGCGGCGGCGAGGGCTCGGTTACCTGCTGCTTCACGCTCAAGGGCACCGATTTCACCGTGGACTGGCGCGGCGTCGACGCCGAGCTGCTGCGCAAGCATTTGCACGATGGCAAGGCCGACTCGCTCTATTTCGATCGGCAGGGCGCCATCAAATTTCCGGCCGCCGAGATCCCGGCGGGCGAGGGTCCGCTGTATCTGGAGCTGCACATCTATCCCGACGAACACATGGAGCTGGCGCTAAGCCGCAAGCTCCTGGGCCAGACGCGGATTCCCATTGTCGATACCGTGGACTGGCTATGGCGCGAGCATCGCGCATCGCTTGCCGCTTACCGCAGTGACGCCGAACTGCTGCGCGCGACCGCGAAGGCGTTGCAGCCGGCATGGAAAAAATACCGTATCGAAGACAAGCAAGACCTGCGCCAGTACATGCTGCTGTACTTCACGGTGGCGTCGAACTTCGATTCGGATCCACAGGTGAAGGCGATCCTGGACAAGCCGGGGCGCGCGCCGGGCGATTTCGCCCGGGACGTCGCGGCGTTGCCGCCGGCAAAGCTGGAGCAGATCAAAGCCATGGGCACCCCGCCGGGAGATAAGCATGTCTGACGCGCAATCCAGTGACTTGCCGCCGGAGAACCGTACGCCGGCATCGGTGCTGAAGGCAATGGCCCAGAACGAGGCGGCGTACCCCAAGGACGACTGCAATGAATGCGGTGCGGTCCTGCGGATGGGGTTCTTTTTTGACGGCTTCGGCCGTAGCCGCGACGAAGATGCGAAGCACCCCACGTACTATTCGAACATCTGCCGCTTGTGGGAAGCGCACTATGTCCAGAGCGATCCCGGCCGCCCTGAAAAGCACCACTGGTTTCGGTTTTATTACTCGGGCCTGGGCACGGATCTGAATGCCGATGCGGAAAACGACGACATGATTTATGCCGCCGCGAAGGCGGGCATGAAAGCGGCGAGCAACGCGCAAAAGGCGATATCGGCCAACGTCGGCAATGTCTTGCGCACGGACGAGATTCCGAACCATAAGCTCACCGGGCGCCTGACGGCGGCGGTGAAGAAGTCGCTGCGTGAGTCCTCGTATCAGCCGATGGTCAAGGCATATAAGGACGTCGTGAAAGACGTGCGGACGTTGCCCGAAAAGGCGGTCCGGATCTGGAATGCGTGGGACCCCGAGCGCGTGGTGAACCGTGCGCGCGCCACCATTCGAGGCTTCTGGGCCGGCTTCAAGAAAAATCCCCTGAAGGTCGCGTGGACGGCCGGCAAGGAAGCCGCCAAGTCAACCATGATGGAAACGGTGCCGATCATCCGCGATCAGGAAACGGTGGCCTACCTGATGGGCACGGGCGTAGACGTGCGCGTGGACTCGGCATTGCGCCAGTTCAAGGCGGCCTATGACGCCGTGAGCGAAGGGCAGAATGTGCGCCGCATTGAAATCACCGTGTTCGGCGCGGACCGGGGCGGTGTGGTCGCGCGCCAGTTCGTCAATGACCTGGTCAAGAAGTACCGCCGCCGTCACGATGCCGACCTGGCGGTGATTGGCGACCGAACGAAGAACAAGTCAGATGCCGATATCCAGATCCGTTTCATGGGCTTGCTGGATTCGGTCGCGTCCATCATGGACGAAAACACGTTCCTGGGCTTTTTGCCCGTCACTGACCTTATCAAGCAGACGCACAAGGACAGGACGTTGACGGTGCCGGCCGCCGTGCAGACGTGCGTGCATTTCGCGGCCGCGCATGAGCTGCGCCGCAATCAGCGCATGGACAGCCTGGAAAAGACGCGCGGCCTGCAGTATCTGTATCCCGGGTCCAGCGGCGACGTGACGGGCGTCAGTCCGCCCGGGTCGCTGAATGCGCGGGTCGAGCTGTCGCGCGTGGCGCTGCGCGACATGATGAACCAGGCCCTGTCGCACGGCGCGGCCTTTCACAGCATGGAAAGGCTGGCCGACCTGAAGCCCGATACCTATTTGCAGTTTTCGCTGTCCGAACCGATTGTGGATGGCAGTACGAAGAACCAGATTCTGGATCTGGTCAAAGCGTATCGCGAGGTCGTCAAGTACGAGCCGGGCATCGACTTCATGCCGCATATGGAGGCATTCCTGCGCTGGCTGGCCGTGCGTTACCAAGACCCGACGTTCCGCGCCGAACTGTCGGACCCGGCCGAGGCGTGGATCAAGGACCGGGACTACTTCACGCCGGAACAGGAATACAACCAAGAACTGCGGCGCGTGTCGGCATTGCCCGCCGAGGAACGCAACAAGCCCGAGAATACGGCCCGCCTGCGCGAGCTGGAGGCGCTTAAGAATGAGCGTTGGGCACGCGCCTCGGCAAGCCGTGGCGAATTGCCTCCGCAACGTTTCAAGCCGCTGTGGGAACGCCTGGAAGAGGAATACAAGAGCCTGGAGCACGCGGAACAGCAGGATGCCGATACCGCGCAGCGCCGCGCGGACCTGGAGCGTAATAGCCCGCAGGTGTTGCGCACGATGGAGTTGATGGACAAGGACATGCGCGACCGCGAGAACATGCGCAATGAACTGATCAAGCGCGGCGGCGGCACGCCGGAAAAGGCAGCCGACCCCCTGGCCGACATCAAGGCCGAGCGCGCGGTTCAGCAACGCCTGCTGACCGCCTGGCGCGAGGCGCGCGACGGCAAAACGCAGTTGCCCCCGAAGGTCATGACCTTGTTCGACTGGCTGGTGCACGACGCCATGTTGAGCAGTTGGCCCGATCACCTGTTGGCCAGCACCACGATGTACTTCCGCGTCCGCGACAAGGATGTATTCGCCAAGACCGACGCCAAGGCCGAAATGGCGCAGCGCGCCAAGGACATGCGCAACGCGGAAAAGGTCGAGGCCCAGGCTGCCCGGGCAGAGCAGAACATTCAACAGATGACACCGGCGCGGCCGTGACGCGACGAATGAAGGACGTGCGTGGCGCCTTCGATGCCGCTTACGTCTTGCCCGCTTCGACCGCTATCGTCACCGTATTCGACTTCACGTTCTCTGCCTCGATATACACCTCGTAGGTCGCGGGCGTGGCGGGCAGATGCAGGACGCCCGCCATATCCGTGGTGAAGCGGGTTTCCACGGTCATGCCGGGCGGCAGCGGAATCTTGGGCGGAGCCGCGCCTTCGCTGGGGTCCACCGACACATTGGGCAGCTTGGGCCGCACGTAGTTGAACGCGATGCCGCGATAGACCTTGCCGGTGCGCGTGTCCACCGCTACGAAACGCGGTAGCTGCGGCTCGTCTACCACGGGCAGGATGCCGCGCGCGCAGATGGGAATGGTCAGCGTGCTGCCGTCGCGGATCGTCACGCGGGTGGGCGCGGCGATGCGCATCTGCGCGTCGTAGCCTTGCAGCGGCGGCATGCAGGCGTGTTCTTTTTGCGAGTGCGAGGGCACCGAGGCAAAGGTGGCGGGTTCAATCCAATCGGTCGTCATGATGGGCATGTCGGTTCGGGCATGTCGGTTATCTGGAAAAGGCCGGCGTCAGAATGCCGTCCAGCCTTCGGAGCAGTCGACCTTGCGCACGGCCTTGCTGCAACTGGGGCAGAAATGAATGTTCGCGCAGGTGATGCCGTACATCACGCACTGCCCGATTTCCTCGTTGTACTCGCCATTCTGGTCGGGCAGGCCGTAATAGCAGTGCCCCCCCGCGTTGTAGTAGAAGTGCGGCGGCGGGTCCAGCTTTGAATCGTCGGCGGACTCGTCCTGGTTGCGCAGGCCGGGCCAGTCGGGGCCGCTGGGCACCATGCCCAGCAAGTGGCCCATTTCGTGGGCCAGGGTTTCGGTCAGGTAGGCCTGCGAGTTGGGTTCGTAGGGGTCCAGCGTCGAGACGAACAGCAGGTTGGTGCCCGTGATGGCAAGGCCGGCGTAGCTGGCTGCCACGGTGTTGAACTGGATGTTCAGCATGCCGGTCAGCGGCGTGGGCGATATGCGGGTCAGGTCCACGGACACCGACCAGACCGACCCATTGCTTTCGCGGATGGGGGTGATCAGGTGGCGCGGAATCGGAATCGACCGTTCGGCGCCGGAGGCGTCCGTGTGGATGTAGCGCGCGTGCACCAGCCAGTCGTCGCTGGCATCGAATTCGTACCAGAGGCTGGAGCGGCTGCGGTCGTCGTTGACGATGGGTACCGTCATGACGCGTCCACCGGGGCCGGCGGGCACCGGCAGCCGCATGTCGCCGCTGACGCCCGGCGCGGCCAGTCGGTCAACGTGGCAAACGACCAGCGTATAGGGTTCGCGCTGCTTGCCAGGGGAAGGGGCATAGACCGCGCGCACGGCATTCATGATGGCTTGCTGCGACTCGACGGTGTCGGCGGCGTCAACCGCCGAGCGGCCCCGGAATTGCAGGCGCGGAAGCTGGATCATGTCGATGCCATGCAGCGCGAATTCCGCGGTGACGGGCGTGACGTCGGCCAGGTGGCCGGCCGGATGCGCGCTCATGCACATGACCTCCTGGATGTACAGGCGGCGCACGGTTTCAACGCGTTCGGTTTTGATCAATTGCCCGCGTTCGTCGCGCACTTCGAACAGGTACAGGTTCAGGCCGGCAGCCGGCAGCGTGATGTCGTCGACGATGCGGGTGCCGTCGGCGTTGGTGACATAGCTGCGCGGGTTGCTGTGCGGTTCCTGATAGCTGGCGCGGCGGCCACGTTCGCGCGCGGAGTACGGAATGTTGGCGGGGTCGGCCTTCACGGTGATGGTGAAGCGGTGCTGGCCGGGGCGATTGAATTCCACGTGGATGCGCGGGCGGTTCGATTGCCGTTCGGTGGTGGTCAGCGCGCTGCCGTCGTTCCAGCGTTCGGCCACCTGTTCCAGGTTCACGTATTGCAGGCGCGCGCCGTCCTGGCGGGCGCGGTAGGTGGACACGCCGGGCACCGCGCGGCCGGAGCCGCCGGCGGGCGGCGTGCCGCCAGGCAGGTTGGTGCCCTGGGTGCGCGCCACGGGTCCCAGGCCGACCGAGTCCAGCACGTCGCGCGCGATCTGCGGCAGCGGGGACTCGGCCACGCCGGGTATCTTCATCAGCACCTCGGCCACCTTGGGCAGCGTCTCGGTGGCCAAGGTGGGCGATTGCAGGATGGCGCCGATCACGCTGGGCACCGACGACGATGACAGGCCCGGCATGCTGAGGATGGCGCCTGCCACCGACGGGATGTTGGCTTGCTTGACGTCGGGCAACGTAAACAGCGTGTCAACGGCGGAACTCAAGGCCGCCATGCGGTCGCCGCCAGCGTTCAGCGCCTGCGTCATGACCGGCACAATGGCCGCGCCCACGTTGGCGCTGACGCCGCCCGCCGCGAAGGTGGATGCGCTGGACAGCGCGGTGGACGCGGCGCTGGCCTGTTGCGCAAAGGTCGCCAGCCCGCCGCCGGCCGCAACGGCGCCGATGCCCACAGCGCCGGAACTGCCGGCGCTGGAAGCAGCGGCGGACGCGCCCGCACCCGCGCCGGCTGTGGCAGACAGATCGGTGGCGCGGGTGGCCGGCGTGCTGTCGGACATGCCCGCCGCGCGCGCGGTGGCGCTACCCAGGTTTGCATCCGGCGTGGCTGGCGCAGCGGTGGCCGCCGTGCTGGCTGGGGCGGGGGGCGTTGCGGCGGGGGGGTTTTCCCAGGGGGGGCGGGCCGGGGGGGGGGGCGGGGGGGGGGGGGGGGGGCGGCCGGTGGGGGGGGGGGGGGGGGGCTGTCCTTTTCTTACATTCCCCC